>NZ_JALJRP010000038.1:0-54772 GCF_024519715.1 Pseudomonas sp. Pse35
GCTGGCCCAGGGACAGGCGCCCGAGTTTCTCGTCGGGGTCGATTTCATCGGCCAGCCCCTTGAGGCAGGCCAGGGCCTGCTTGCGCAGCAGGCGCCGGTTGACCACGCCAAAGCGCGTGGGTAAATGCCCGAGGAACAGGTTCTCGGCCACGCTCATTTCCGGCACCAGGTGCAGCTCCTGGTGAATCACCGCCACACCGCTGGCGATGCTGTCGGCGGCGCATTTGAAGGCCATGGTCTGCGCGCCGATCTGCACCGTACCGCTGGACGGAATGTAGGCGCCGCCGAGGATTTTCAGCAGGGTCGACTTGCCTGCGCCGTTCTCGCCCATCAGCGCGTGCACCGAATGCGGCCGCGCTTCAAAGCTGATCTGCGCCAGGGCTTTCACACCGGGAAACTCCTTGCCGATGCCATTGAAACGCAGGGCTGCACCGCTCATTTCCACAGGCCGATCTTGGTCAGTTCTTCCTGGAAATTGGCGCGGGTGATCAAGGTCACTTCGTCCATGGCGGTGTATTTGGCCGGTTCCTTGCCGGTGGTGACCCACTCGTACATCGCCAGCGCGGTGTTATAGCCCTCGATATGCGGGCTGGGCAGCATGGAGCCGAAGAAACCGCTGTCGGCTTTCTTCAATTCGCCAATGGCGTCGGTGCCATTGATGCCGATGCCGATGACGTTGGCGGCCTTGAAGCCGGCACTTTCGGTGGCGCGCACGCCGCCGAGCACGGTGTTGTCGTTCATGCCGCCGATGATCAGGTTCTTCGCCCCGCTCGGCAGCTTGACCAAGGCCGAGTTGGTGGCGTCCATGCTGCCAGGTACGTCGAGGGTTTTCAGCGCAGCGGTGAGGATGTGGTCCTTGGGAATACCGGCCTCCTCGAGGGATTTGATCGAGCCGTCTGTACGCTTCTTACCGGTGTCGAGTTCGTTGAAGGTATTGATCACCGCATAGGTGTCCTTCCAGTCCCAACCGCGTTTTTTCGCTTCGGCGGCCATGGCGGCGCCCTGCTTCTGGCCCACTTCAAAAGCGGCCATTCCCAGGTATGGCACGTCTTCCATGAAGTTGCCCTTGGCATCGACAAAGCGATCATCCACGGCCATCACTTTCAAACCGTTGACCTTGGCTTTGGCAACGATGGCCGGGCCCAGGGACACGTCCGGCGGGCAGATCACAAAACCCTTGGCGCCATTGGCGGCCAGGCTGTCGATGGCCGACAAGGTTTTTTCGCCATCGGGCACGGCGATCTTGATCACGGTGAAACCATGCTCCTTGCCGGCTTTTTCCGCGAATGCCCACTCCGTTTGAAACCAGGGTTCCTCGGCCTGCTTGACCAGGAAACCGATCTTCACTTCTTCAGCCGATACCCAGCCGCAGAACGCCATTGCCAGTGCCACGGCACCGAGTGTTTGCTTGAACATGGACCACCTCCCTCTTGTTATTGGAAAACGCTTTAGTCGTGGTACATCACAGACCGCCCGCCATCGATCATCAGGCAAGTGGCGTTGATAAAGGGCGCCTCGTCGGTCGCCAGGAACAGTGCTGTCATGGCCACTTCGATGGGCTGGCCAATGCGTTTGGGCGGGTGCAGGTCGAACGCACGCTGGCGTTCGGAGTGGGGGTCTGGGAAACCGTTCCAGTAATCGACGTTGAGCTGGGTTTCGATATAGCCGGGGGCGATGGCATTCACGCGGATGCCCTTGGGCGCGTACTCGATGCCCAGTGCACGGGTGAGGCCGAGCAGGCCGTGCTTGGCCACAGGGTAAGGAAAGCAACCGGGAATGATGTGGCTGGAATGGGTGGACGCGATATTGATGATGTTGCCGATGCCCTGCTCGATCATGTGCGGCAATACCGAACGGCAGCCGTACCAGGCGCCGTCGAGGTCGATGGCGAAACAGCGGCGCCAGTCCTCTTCGCTCATCTCCAGCGGGTCACGGAACACGTTGACCCCGGCACAGTTGACCAGCACATCCACGCGGCCAAAGCGCTCGATGGCCAGGTTGACCAGTGCCTGCCATTGATCCTTGGAAGTAATATCAACCGGTTGGGCGTAAACCTGCGCACCGTGTTCGCGCCAATGAGCGGCGATTTTCTCGACTTTGTCGCCCTGGATATCCGCAATGATCAACCGCGCCTGCTGGGCCTGGAAACAGGCAACGATGGCTTCGCCAATGCCTTGGGCGGCGCCGGTGACGATCACCACCTTGTTCTTCAGCCGCTCGCCATAAGTCGGCTCGGGCACGGCGGGTAGGGACAACGGTTGCGCCTGCATCGCTTCACCTTTTTATTTTTTGTAGTGAGTGCTGATGCTGGCGACTATAAACCCATCGCCTGAAATATCTCAATATATAAATTAAGATCCCATATATTGAGAAAAATAAAAAAATGTTCGAGCGGGTTAGCTGTGGCGAGGGAGCTTGCTCCCGCTGTCTGCGCAGCAGACTCCCGCTTTTGGGGGGCGCTTCGCACCCCAGCGCAAGCAAGCTTGCTCGCCACAGGAAAGCTCACATCTGGTTTTAGTGTTTACATAAATGAGGCGTCAGCCTTGGGCAAAGTCGCGCAGGGCATCGCCTTCCATGCGATAACGCACCCATTCTTCCTGCGGCTGGGCGCCGATGGATTTGTAGAAGGTAATCGCGGGCTCGTTCCAGTCCAGCACGCTCCATTCAAAGCGCCCGCAACCGTTGTCACAGGCGATCTTGGCCAGGTGACGCAACAACTTCTTGCCCGCCCCGCCGCCGCGTTGCTCCGGGTTGATGTACAGGTCTTCCAGGTACAGGCAGTTGCTGCCCAGCCACGTCGAGTAGCTGAAAAAAAACACCGCAAAGCCAATCGGCAAGCCGTCGCGCAAGCAAATCAGGCCATGGGCCGTGGCGCCTTCGCTGAACAGGCTGCGTTCGATATCCACCACGCTGGCGATCACTTCATGCCGGGCTTTCTCGTACTCGGCCAGCTCAGTGATAAAGGTCAGGATCTGCGCAGCATCGCTGGGCACGGCGGGGCGAATCTCGATGGTCATGGGCGAGCCTTGGGCAAATTCAAAGGCCACATACTAAGACGGTTTGATGGCCGTTTGCAGTGCAATTGATGCCAATCAGCACGTTTCACTCCGGCGCGGGGTGAAGCAAGCATCAGCAACAACAGAACAAAGCCTGCGGACGCCCATGGTAAACAATGGGCATAAATCCAACGATCAGAGACCTGCTCATGCACGCCACGCCACCAGTGGGCACGAAGACATTCGCGCTGTTCTGCCTCGCCAGTTTCCTGCTGTCACTGTCTTACGGCTCGACCTTTTTGTTGTCACTGCTGATCCATGCCCGTGGCGGTAATGAACACGACGCGGGCAGTGTCATTGCCACGGCAATGCTCAGCACCTTCGTAGCGGTGGTGCTTTCCGGGCATCTGGCCGATGCGATGGGCGCGGCGCGAGCGATTGCGAGCACCGGCCTATTGTTAGTGGTGGCCTGCCTGGGGTTTGCCCTGACGCCAGGGTTTGGCCAGGGCTTGATGCTGTTTGGATTGTCCCTTGGCTTGGGCTGGGGCGTGTTCTATACCTTGGGTCCGATCATCGTGACGCTGCTGGTGGAACCCCGCCAGCGGGCCAAATATTTCGCCTTGCTCTCGGGCAGTATGTTGAGCGGCATAGGTTCCGGCCCTTTGCTGGGACGCGCCGCCACTGCGCTGGACCTGCCCCTGACAACGGCGTTTTATATTGCCGGGCTCGCCAGCCTCGCCGGGGTGGTGATGTTCTGGCGCATGGGCTCTCGGTTGCGACAGCACGCGAATGTACCGACCTCCAGGATTTCCTGGGCTGCAAGCCGCCGCGTACTGTCTTCCAAGGCGGCGTTCGCCATCCTGATGGTTGGCCTGGGTGGCTGCGTATTCGGGGGGCTATCTTCGTTCCAGACCAGCTATGCCGTTGCCCATAAGCTGGACTATTCGCTGTTCTTCGCGGGTTTCCTGACAGCGGCAATTATCAGTCGCCTGCTGATCGCCGGTTTCGTGGTCAAGCGCGATGCGTACCAGGCTGCCTGCGTATTATCCGGGGTGATGCTCGGCGCGATCACGCTGTTCGCGTTTGGTGTCAGCGGCAACCTCAGTTATGTGCTCGCCGCCGCCACGCTAGGGATCGGGTATGGCCTGACGTATTCAGTGATCAACGGCCTGGTAGCCAACGAAGCGCCCAGCGGCACCACTTCCCAGGCGTTGTTGTTGTTCAGCCTGGCGTACTTTATCGGCGTCTTCGGGTTTCCCTGGCTCGCAGGCAAGATCATCGTTGACTTCGGCCTTGCGACAATGATGTTGAGCGTACTGGTGATCGCGGCCTTCAACTGGGCGATCACGGTGGCACGTGTGATAGCGCGCCGAGTATCGGCACACAAAGTGATACAGGTGAGCTGATACCGTTCGTCGCCCTCCCGGCACGATCGGCAAACGCGGGCAGACCAATACAGGGTAAGGACATTAATCATATGGAGACACCCTGATGAAAAACTCCAAATTTGCTGCCCTCGCCCTCACCGGCCTGTTGTCTGCCGCGTCCTTGAGCGCCTTCGCGGCTAGCTCGACCACTGGCCCCACCGATCCAACGCCGGACGCCACTACCGAGTCGCAAAAATCCATGGGCACGGGCCTGGATACCAACGGTGGCGCGATCATCGACAACAGCGCCGACCCACGCACCAAAGGCAACGACACCCAGCGCCAGGCACCGCCTGCCGTAGGCAACGGCAAGATGGGCCCTGGCACGAGCAACAACGAACCGAAGATCAACAAGGGCGACGACTCGAACATCCCCGGCGCGCAGAAACAACCAGCGCCTTGATGCACCCTTGGTACGACCAACGCCCGACCATTTCCCAGTGAAGAGGTACGCATGAACGTCGATAGAAACCTTGAAAAAGAAGTCCTCACCCGCCTGCTGCACGCCCATCCGCAAGGCTTGGGCAAGGAGGTGCTGGACAATTACCGCGGTGAAAAAGAGGTCGCCAGTGTCTTGGCGTTCCTGCAGGACCGCGGGCTGATCAAGGATGGGCATGTGACCACCGACGACGCCGGCGAATACGCGTTGAACCTGCCGATCAAGCTCACCGCTTCTGGTGTGGATGAGGCGCGCAAGCTCGACGCTCAAAGTACTCAGTAATCCATTTCTGGCCTGGCCCCGCGACTGGGGCCAGAGGGAGTTTTAGCGATGCCTCGTGGAAGCAAAGCCAAATACACCGACGAACAGAAACGCAAGGCCGCTCATATCGAAGACAGTTATGAGCATAAGGGGCTGCCCAAGGACGAAGCCGAAGCCCGCGCCTGGGCGACCGTGAACAAACAGTCCGGCGGCGGTGAAAAAGCCGGCGGATCAGGCCGACGCAAAGCACCGGCCAAGAAAACCCAGGACCGGCAGGAATCCGCCAAGCGTGCCGCTGCCAGCCGTGAAGGCCACCCGCGCAGCAGTGGGGCTTCGCTGGGTACGCAGACCAAGGAAAGTTTGATGAAAGAGGCGAGGGCCAAGGATATTCCTGGGCGCTCAACCATGCGCAAAGATGAGTTGGTTCAAGCGCTGAAAAAAGCAGGTTAAACGCAGAACCCGTTGTGGGAGCGGGCTTGCTCGCGAATGAGGTGTGTCAGTCAGCACATGCTTTAACTGATACACCTCCTTCGCGAGCAAGCCCGCTCCCCTAGGGTTGTGCGTATTTATTCAGCCAGCAATGCGTCGACTTCGGTGACGCCAGGTGAAGTGGCCGGCCCCCAACGCGTCACCGCCAACGCCGCCGCTGCGTTCGCTCGACGCGCCGCCTCAACGGGTTTCAAGCCCTGCGCCAACCCGGCGATAAATACCCCTGCATGCGCATCCCCCGCACCATTGCTGTCTACCGCCTGCACCTTGAAGCCAGGTACATGCTCAGTCTCTACCCCGCGCCCTACCCAGCAACCATTTGGTCCATCACGCACAACCAGCAGTGCCTGCAAGTGCTGATTCAGCATGGGCAGCGCCTGACTCATATCCGCCGCCCCGGTAAACGCGAGGGCTTCAGGGCCATTGCTGGTCCAGATGTCGATACGCGGCAACAAGGCACGCATCAACGCCGAGTCCGGCGCCTTGACCAGCGGGCCCGGGTCGAATACCACCACGATCTCTCGCGGAAGCGCCAGCAGCCAGTCAAGCAACGGCTGCGCCTTACCTTCAAGCAGCAAGCTGTAGCCACTGACGTACACATAATCATCGATACGCGGGACGATCTGAGCCAAGTCGTCGGCACTCAGCTCCCCCTCGGCGCCGAGATGGGAGATGAAGGTGCGTTCGGTGCTCGCTTCAGTCAGCGACACGCACAACCCGGTATCTTTGCCAGCGCTGGCCGCCAAGGCCATTTCAACACCTTCGGCCTGCATCGCGGCACGCGCCAGCTCGCCAAAGCGCCCATCGCCATGGCGGCCCAGATAAACCACCGGCAACCCATTGCGCCGTGCCGCAGCCATTACGTTGAAACCGCCACCGACTTGGAAACTGGCGGAGTTGGCCAGCACGTCACCGCCGCTTGCCGGCAGGGTGTCGAGGCCCATGACCAGGTCGACAATGACCTGGCCGGTGTGCAGCAATCTAGACATTGGCGCTCTCTGCTAAACCCGGACGACGGTCAGACGCTCCGCCCAAGACTGCATATATTCCGCCAGCCACCACGAAGGTCACGATCCAGCCGAGCCCGTTGTGGCCCAGCCAGGAGTCGGACAGCGGCCCGGCAAACCAGATGTTTTCGGCGGTGGTGCCGATGGTGGTGAAGCTGAACCCCAGCGCAATGGCCACGGCCCAGGCGCCAAATGCACGCCACTCCACGCCGCCGCGATACCAGTAGGCACTGTTGGGGCTGACGTCCAGCAGGTCGGTGGGGCTGTAGTAATGACGGTGAATCAGGTCGACCACGAAAATCCCAACCCACGCCGTGATCGGCACCGCCAGCAGCGAAATGAAGGTAATGAACGGGCCATAGAAGCTATCGGCGATCAGCATGAAATAGATGGAGCCGGCAAAAATCGCCACGATATCGACGATCACTGCATGCACGCGCTTGACCTTCAAGCCCAGGGTCAGGGTAGTGAGGCCGGCCGAGTACACCGACAGGTTGTTCGACAGCAACAGGCCGCCGAACGCGGTGATCAGGTACGGCACGGCCATCCAGGTCGGCAGCATGTCGCGGATCGCGATGATGGGGTCGGTGGCCGATGCCAGGTCATTGTTACCCACCGACAACAGGCCACCCAGGGTGATCAGTAGCACTAGCGGGATACCTGCACCAAACGCGGCGGAGGCCACCAGGCGCACGGCCTTGACGCTGCGGTGCTGGTAACGCGACATGTCTGCACCGGCGTTGGCCCAACCGATACCGGTACCGGCAGCCATGGTGCCTACGCCAATGATCATCGCGCTCAACGGCGCCGGGGTGGCGTTGAACACCGCGCTCCAGTCGATGGTGGCACACAGAAAGCCGCCCACCAGAATGTTCAGGCCGCCGAATACGTAGGTGGCCCACTTCTGGATCACCAGCAACGTGGCGTGGCCCAGGCCCGATACGGCCAGGGTCAACAGCACGAAGATGGCAATGAAGATCAGGGTGAGCACCGGCGCGCTCTTGGCCTCCACTGCCGAGCCGAACAGGATGGAGCTCAACGACAACAATACGAAGGCTGCGGTGGTGGTGTTGACGGTTTCCCAACCCAGGCGGGACATCAGCGACACCAATGTCGGGCCGATATTGCCGCGCACACCGAAAATGGCGCGGGACAAGGTCAGGCTGGGCGCACGACCACGGCGACCGGCGATGGAGATGATGCCCACTACGGCAAAGGAGCCCGCGGCGCCAAGAATCGCGACGATGATCGCCTGCCAGATGGCCAGGCCACGAAACGCCACCAGCGTTGCACCAAGGGGCAAACCGAGGATGCTGATATTGGCCGCGAACCACACCCAGAACAGTTGCAGCGGATGACCGTTGCACTCGCCTTCCGGGACCGGCTCGATGCCGCGTGTTTCCAGTTGCCCGGCGGTTTGGCCGGAAGAGGGGCTGCTCATTAAGGGGGGCTCCTGATGCCTGTATTGTTGTTGTGGCAGCGAGTCGAATCTTTATCCGGTCTTCCTGACCCAACGCTTTTGAATGTGGGAGCTGGCTTGCCAGCTCCCACATTTGGTTCCGTGTTTATCGCAAGGCCAATAACCCTTGGGCCAGCGGCTGCAAGTCCAGGCCATTGACCCGCTTGACCTGTTCAACCAACGCCTCAGGCCAGCACTGCATACCCAGGCACGCCCCCAGCATGGCGCCCAGAATCGCGGCAATGGTGTCGGTGTCGCCGCCCAGGCTGGCCGCCAGGCACAGGGCTTCGAAGGCATTCATATCACCCGACGCCACTTGCTGGGCCAAGGCAAACGAGACCACCACCGACTCCTGGGAAGCCACCGAAGTACCAATCAACTCGTAAAGCAGGTCGGCAAACAACGCTTTGTCGCCGCTGCCGACGCTCAGGGTGCGAGCCCAACTGATGCGGGTAGAAATGCGTCCGCCCGCGATCCAGTGACCATGGCTTTCGGCCTGTCGGGCAATCTGGGTCCCAATATTCAGGGCTTCCCCCAGGTCCACGCCATTGATGCCAGCCGAGACCACCGCCGCCACGGCCGCAGCGCTGGAAATACCCAGGTTGGTGTTATGGGTGACCTGGCATGCCTGGATCACCGCCTGGATAAACCGCGCCGGGTCGCTGACATCGACGGCGATGCCCACCGGGGTGATGCGCATGGCCGCACCATTGGTGGTGCCGTAGCGCCCGGATTCCTCCGGAGTATGACCGGCGAGGATCATGTCGATTGCGCGTTTGGTGGACGGCCCGAGCAAGTCCTGGGAACCCTTGGCGCGCATCCCCGCTTCCCAGTCGATCAGGCGCTGGGCAAGCACGGTGGGCTCGATCTTGCCCTGGCCTTGCACCAGTAACTCGGCAACCAGGATGGCTTGTTCGGTGTCATCGGTGATGGAACCGGCAGGCATGTTGGGCGCAATGGGCTGGTCCGCGTCGGCGTCTTCCAAGGCGGTGATGGCACCGAAGCGCTGTTGGACCTGCTCGCGGCTCAAGGATTGGGTGGGCATGCCCAAGGCATCGCCCAGGGCCAGGCCATAAAAGGCGCCAAGTGCGCGGTTTTCTCGGCTCATTTCGACGCTCCAAACTGCAGATGCAGGCGAAAGTGCAACGGGTCAAGCAGGCTTTCGACATGCTCCATGAAACGCTCGCGACGATCATAGGTGGTGCGCGACGCCTTGAGAAATACCGTACCGCTGGGGCGCCCGAGTAATTCGGCGTCTTCATCGCTCAGGGGTTCAGCACCGATCCACTGGTCACCGTCGGCCCCGACGTAGCCGTAGGCGGCCAGAGTGATGGTCAGGGAATTATCGATCAGCCCAATGTGGGGCAGGTTTTCCAGATCGCCAACGGCCGGCATCAACGAGCGTTCCAGCGACACCGCTGTACCGTCAGCCGTGCGCCGGAGGCGGTCAAGGGTAATGAACTGGTCGGTGCCGAAACGGCTGAACAGATCCGGGCGCGTCACGGCTTCGAAACGCAGGACGTCGGTGCTTACTTGGGCGCCCGTATCGGCCAGGGCCTGGGCCCAACCGCTGCGTTGGTCCAACACCATGCCGTCAAAGGTGACAATCGAACCGACGCCGCTCTGGGTGGCGATGTAGTTGCGACGCTTGAGCTCGGCCAGCGCCTCGCGCAGCGTGCCGCGGCTGACCGCAAACTCCTCGGCCAGTTGGTGCTCGCCCGGCAACAGAAAGCCGTCGGCCATGACTCCACCTTCGATACGGCGGATGAGCTCATCGACGACGCGTTTTTTCTTATCAAATCGAACATGTCTAATCATGTACAAATTGATAACCGAAAGCGCGCGTTTACCGCAAGAGGATTATTTCAGGCTGAAGACAAAAACCGCCTCAGGGCTCCAGGCCGATGGGGAAAAACTCCCCGCTGCTCCAGACGCCAAGCCAGTTCTGACCGTTGATCGGACGGCTCACCGCCAGCTCCACCAACTGGTAAAAAACGTTTCTATGCACTAGGGCTTCGAGGTTGGTGCGAACGCGCACATAGGGGGCGGGTTCCTGGGTGATAGGGTCGGTCACCACTCGCAGCGGGTGCTCGAGACCTGCCTCGACCTGTTCGTCGACGTTGGTGGTAAAGCGTAATACCTGGCTTTCGCCCTGCCCTTGCACTTCCAGTGTCACTGCAACAAAGGGTGCGTCATCGACACGGATGCCGACCTTCTCCACGGGCGTCACCAGGAAATAATCATCGCCGTCGCGGCGGATGATGTTGGAGAACAACTTGACCATCGGCTTTCGCCCGATAGGTGTGCCCTGGTAGAACCAGGTGCCATCGCGGGCGATGCGCATGTCGATGTTGCCGCAGAAATCCGGGTTCCACAAATGCACCGGTGCCGGCCCCTTGCCCTTGGGCAGTTGGGCCAATAGATCATTGGCCTTGGCGGAATCGGTCATGGCGGGCTCCTCTGTCTTACTGATCACTCATACCCAGCAAACCGCGGGCATATTGCGCCAGGGGGCGAGCGATCAAATCTTGTGGCGATGTGTCGTGGAACGTCAGTAAACCGCCACGACTGCGAATACGTGCAGTATCAATCAAATACTGGGTGCTGGTCTCGATCAACATGACTTGGATCACCCCGCTGTCCAGGCCAAGGCGGTCCAGGGCTTGCTGGTCGGTCCACTCGTCGGCGTTGCCGATACGGTCATCGGCTGCCGCAAAACGGCAATACAGCAGGTAGTGAGCACCGACGGCACGGGCTTCGGCCATGGCCTGTTCAAGACCTTCGGGCTGGCGGGCGCGACGCACCATGGGGAAATATTCAACGAAGCCATTGAATGCTTCCTCGGCCACCACATTGGGCCGCGGGTAGGCGCTGCCCGGCGGCACGAAGGCACCTTGGGCAATAAATACAAAGGAATCCGGCTGTATGCGCACCGAGGCGGTACGGCGCGTATCGCTGTGATCGAGCAGCCCGGCATCGCTCATCTGATAGCGGGTGCCTTCGGCCATATCACTGACGGTCATGCAACCGCCCAGGGCCAATGACGCCAGCAGCAAAACCAGACTACGCATCCTAATCCTCCAGAGGCCGGTGACAGGAAACCGGCGAATGGGGCGTGGGATGCAGAATCCGCGCCATTCAGCTGCGCTACAAATCAAATGTGTGAACCCGCAATATCTAGCTTAGCCACCAATGATCTTCATGATCGTGGCACCGCCGGAGAACGCCACTTCCTGCTTGTCGGCCAAGGCCTTCATCAACAAGCCCTGCAACGCCGGCAACGCCTGGTGACGCGGTTGATCGAGCAAGTCACCGACATAATGGCGATTGCTGGACGACAGGCACCCATGCAGCCAACCGGTGGAGGACAACCGCAACCGCGAACAGGTACGGCAGAACGGTACGCTCTCGTTGGCGATCACACCGAAGAAGCCTTTGCCCGGCACTTCGTAGCGTACCGCCGTCGCATCGACGGGTGCGTTGGCTTGCAGGTATTCATGTTGCTCGCCGATCAAGCTGAGCAGCTGTTGCAAGCTGACGAACTGTTGCAGGAACGCGTTGGAGTCTTTGGCCAGGTGCCCCATGCGCATCAGTTCGATAAAGCGCAGCTCGTAGCCACGCGCCAGGCAGTAATCGAGCAACGGCATCACCTGGTCCAGGTTCTGGCCGCGCAACGGCACCATGTTGACCTTGATCTTGATTCCGGCAGCACTGGCCTGGTCCATGCCATCGAGCACGGTGGCCAGGTCGCCGCCACGGGCGATACTGCGGAAAGCGTCGGCATCCAGCGTGTCGAGGGAGACATTGATGCGCCGAATACCGGCTGCCACCAGCAACGGCAGTTTACGCGCCAGCAGTTGGCCGTTGGTGGTCAGGCTGATGTCGCTCAGGCCCATCTGCCCTACCGCCCCCATGAAGGCTTCCAACTTGGGGCTGACCAACGGCTCACCGCCGGTAATGCGCAAGCGCTCGATACCCGCCGCTTCGATCAGGTAAGCCACGCCTCGGGCCATGGCCTCGGCCGACAGTTCATCCTGGGCAGCCACCAGCCGCTTGCCGTCAGGCACGCAATAGGTACACGCATAATTGCAGGCTGAAGTCAGGCTGATCCGCAAATTGCGAAAACGCCTGCCTTGACGATCAACGATCATGGATCACTCCGGCAGAGGATAATTCGGGCGCGCTAAAAGCTGACTCATAACTCAGCTTTTAGCAAGGTCCTTGCCTGAGTATATTCCTGGGTTACTGCGCCTGGCAGTAAATCGTTGCGCCATCACTGTGGCGAATGACTTACGTGGCAGGGGTGTCGCCGCTCTTCTCGGCGCCCGGCAGTTCCGGGCTGTGCTTGCGCTTGTTGCCCATGCGCACGCCGATGTCCATCAGGAATTGGAAGAAACCTTCCTGGTCTTCCAGCACATTGCTCCAGAACGGCGAGTGGTACAGCGCCACAGCGCCATGCACCAAGGCCCAGGCGGCGCAGTAGTGGAAATACGGTGGCACGTCTTCAAGCTTGCCTTCGCTGATACGGCCCTTGATCAACAGGGTCAGGCGTTCGAAGTTCGAGGCGCGGATCTTGTGCAGCTCCTCGACCATCTCCGGCACTTGGTGACCTTTGACCACCTTCTCTTCCAGGCGGTCGAACAGGCGGTAGCGCTGTGGGTCACGCATGCGGAACTCGAAGTAAGCGCGGGACAGGGCTTCCTTGTCTTTGTCGACATCCGCCGAATGCAGCAACTCGTTCAAATCACGCTCGTAGTCGAGCATCAGGCGCAGGTAGATTTCGGCCTTGGACTTGAAATGTTTGTAGATCGTGCCTTTGCCGATACCCACGGCATCCGCAATCATCTCGACGGTGACGCTGTCTTCACCTTGTTCGAGGAACAGCTTGAGCGCGGTGTCGAGAATTTCCTGCTCACGGCGGCGAAATTCACGGACCTTACGGGGTTCTTTGTGCATGAGGAAGAGTCTGCAAAGGTCGGAAATAGGGAGGGTTGCGCAGGGCCATGGATACGTGGCGATACGATTTACCCGGTGCGAGGGATTATCCCGACTGAACGGTCGTTGGGCAATGTCTATGTGAACCCGTCAGGCACATAACTTTCAATGCGCCAACGATTTCGCCGTTATCAGTCAGAAATAATACGCAACACCTGAACCTGCCCACCAGCCCACTGAGAACTCAAGCGAAGGCCGCGTATTCCAAATCTGTTTAAAAAACGATCAATCACGACTGGACTGAATAGGATAGTGGTCAATACTTCAACTGTCGGCGCGACATCTCCCCCAAGTGACGCGTCGACCTGGGTACCGACGGACTGCGTGCCCTTGTTTTACTCCTAATGGTCTTAGCCCGGATTCACCCCCCAGAACCCGGGTTTTTTTTGCCTGGAATTCGGCCGCCCTAACCGGCTACGTGGGCCAGCGGGAACAGGCGCTTGAAGTTCTCGGTAGTCTGCTCGGCAAAGCGTTCGTACGATTCGCCGCGCAGCATCGCCAGGTAATCAGCCACGTCACGTACATATTCGGGCAAGTTCGGTTTGCCGCGATGGGGGATGGGCGCCAGGTACGGCGAGTCGGTTTCCACCAGCAGGCGGTCGGCGGGCACCTGGCGGGCCACATCGCGCAGCGCGTCGGCATTGCGGAAGGTGACGATGCCCGACAGGGAAATATAGAACCCCAGGTCCAGGGCCGCCTTGGCCATGTCCCAGTCTTCGGTAAAGCAATGCAACACGCCAGCCTGCGGCAACGCGGCTTCACGCAGCAAGGCCAGGGTATCGGCACGGGCGCCTCGGGTGTGGACGATCACCGGCTTGCCCGTCTGCCGGGCGGCTTGCAGGTGCAGGCGGAACGAGGCCTGCTGCAACTCGGCAGCTTCAGGCTCGTAGTGATAGTCCAGGCCGGTTTCGCCAATGGCCACCACTCGCGGATGGTTGAGTTCGCCCAATAGCCAGTCCAGAGCAGGCGCTTCGCCAGGCTTGAGGTCCAGCGGGTGAATGCCCACCGAGCAATCGACGTCGGCGTAGCGATCAGCCAGGGCTTTGACATCGGCGGCGTTGTCGGCGCTGACGCCAATGCACAGGAAGTGCCCTACCCCACGCTGGCGGGCAGCTTCAAGGGCGGCGTCGAGGGAGCCGCCGTGCTGGGCAAGGTCGAGGCGATCAAGGTGGCAATGGGAATCTACGAGCATAGGAATCTGAGCTTAAGTCACAAAAGAGGTAGGGCCAACGATACACCCGTCAGCCACGGAATTTAACGGCGCCCGAGCAGGCCGACCCACTGCACCAGCAATGCCTCGAGCAACAGCACGCGGTTGAGGTTGGCCTTGCCGAGGACTTTCTGGCGCTGGGCGAGGATCCAGTCCTGGATGTTCAGCACTTTGTCCTGGGCACTTTTTTGCGCCAGGTATTGCACGACCTTGCGCATATCCGCCAGGCCCAGGCCGTTCTCATCCTGGGTGAGCTGGTAGCGCAGAATCAGGCTGGACCAGTCGCAGAACCAGTCGAACAACAGCAACAGCGGAATATCCTTCCAGGCGCTTTCGGCCAGTTGCGTGGCGGACAATTCCTGCTTGAGCAGTTTCTTCACGCCATCCACGACCAGTGCACGCTGTTCGCGCACGCCCTGTGCCTGCAGCTTCACTGCCGCCAAAGGCGAACCGGCCGCCAGGGTCAGCAACTCGCCTCGTTCTTCTGCGCTGCATTCCGGCAACGCCTGCGCCAGCCATTGCAGGCTCATGGCTTCGCTGGGCAACGGGCAAGCCTGCTGCACGCAACGGCTGCGAATGGTCGGCAACAAGCGGCTGGACTGGTGGCTCACCAGCAACAGCACGGTATCGCCGGACGGCTCTTCAAGGCTTTTGAGCAAGGCGTTGGCCGCGTTGATGTTCATCGCCTCGACCGGTTCGATCAGCACCACTTTGCGCCCGCCCATCTGCGCGGTCTGCACCACGAAGCTCACCAGGTCGCGCACTTGGTCGACCTTGATGGCCTTGTCCGCTTCCTCGGGCTCCAGCACATAGTTGTCCGGGTGACTGCCAGCCTTGAGCAACAGGCAGGACTTGCACTCGCCACATGCCTCCAGATTGACCGGGCGTTGGCACAACAGGCTGCCCATCAGGCGCTCGGCGAGGTGGCGTTTACCGATGCCCACCGGCCCATGCAGCAGATAG
Source organism: Pseudomonas sp. Pse35 (assembly GCF_024519715.1). Classification (NCBI taxonomy): domain Bacteria; kingdom Pseudomonadati; phylum Pseudomonadota; class Gammaproteobacteria; order Pseudomonadales; family Pseudomonadaceae; genus Pseudomonas; species Pseudomonas sp. Pse35. The sequence goes on from NZ_JALJRP010000038.1 coordinate 15,247, forward strand.
GCGTGGGCGTGCTGGGCGCGCCCCGCCAGTTGCTGCCAGAGGCCGTCCTGCCACGGGTAGGACTCAGCCACGGCTACGCTCCAACAAAGTGGGCAGCAGCGCGTCGATAGCCTGTTGCACCTGACTCAGCGGCTGGGCGGCGTCCAATAGATAATAACGTGCGGGTTCGGCCTTGGCGCGCTGCAGGAAAGCGCTGCGCACTGCATCAAAGAAGGCTTGGCCTTCCAACTCGAAACGATCCAGACGACCTCGCGCACTGGCGCGGGCCATGCCCACTTCCACCGGCAGGTCGAACAACAGGGTCAGGTCGGGGCGCAGATCGCCTTGCACGAAGGTTTCCAGGGTGGTGATGCGCTCCATGGACAACCCCCGGCCCCCACCCTGGTAGGCGTAGGTGGAATCGGTAAACCGGTCGCAGATCACCACGGCACCCCGCGCCAGGGCCGGGCGAATCACTTCGGCCAGGTGCTGGGCACGGGCGGCAAACACCAGGAGCAACTCGGTGTCCGGATTCATCGGCTCGTCACCCGGGGTCAGCAGGACGTCGCGAATGCGCTCGGCCAACGGCGTACCACCCGGCTCACGGGTCAGCACCACCTCGATGCCCTGCGCACGCAGGCGCTCGGCCAGGTAGTCACGGTTAGTGCTTTTGCCGGCGCCTTCCGGGCCTTCCAGGGTAATAAACAAGCCAGTCACAGGCAGTCCTTAGTCAGAGTCATTGCGGGCTTTGCGGCGCGGTCGTGTCCGGCGCGGGCTCGATCGGAGCGTCGGGGGTAGGCGCATCGCTGGAAGGTGCCGAATCTTCAGGCGGTTTCACCACCGGTGCCGGGCTGGAACGGTAATCGGCACGGCGCTTGAGTTGGAACTCACGCACGGCGGCATTATGCGCATCCAGGTTATCCGAGAATATATGGCTACCATCGCCGCGGGCGACGAAATACAGGCTGCTGCCCGGTACCGGGTTCAGTGCTGCATGGATCGCCTCGCGACCGACCATCGCGATGGGCGTGGGCGGCAGGCCAGCAACCATGTAGGTGTTGTAGGGGTTGGCTTCCTTGAGGTGGGCGCGGGTCAATTTACCGTTGTAGCGCTCACCCAAGCCGTAGATCACGGTGGGGTCGGTCTGCAGCAACATGCCGATCTTCAGGCGACGCACAAACACACCGGCAATCTGCCCGCGCTCCTGAGGCACCCCGGTCTCCTTTTCCACGAGCGACGCCATGATCAGTGCTTGGTAAGGGTCGGTGTAGGGCGCGTCGGCGGCACGCTTGCTCCACTCCTGGGCGAGTACATCGTCCAGGCGGTTGTAAGCTTTTTTCAGGAACTCGACATCAGTCATGCCGCGGACAAAACGGTAGGTGTCGGGGAAGAACCGCCCTTCAGGAAACACACCTGGGTGGCCAAGCTTATCCATCACTTCGCTGTCAGTCAGGCCCGCGAGGGTCTGCACGATCTTTTCATGCTTGGCCAGGGCGGTGCGCACCTGACGGAAATTCCAGCCCTCCACCAAGGTCAGGCTGTACTGCACCACTTCGCCGCGCTGCCACAGGCCGATCAAACCCTCGGCGGTAAGGCCCGGGCTCATGCGGTACTCGCCGCTGTGCAGTGGCTGGCCTTCGAGGTTGAAGCGCCAGTACAGACGCAACCAGAATGCATCGTCGAGCACGCCGTCGGCTTCCAGACGATTGAAGGTGCCCGTCGGCGTAGCGCCAGCAGGTACATCGAGCAACTGCTCCTGAGGCAGCTTCAGGGGCTGCTTGAGGGCAGAGTCGAGTTTCCAGGCAGAAAAGCCCACGAGCAAAGCCGCCGAGATCAGGCTGATCTGCAGCAGTAACACCAGTTTTCGTATCAACTCAAATATCCAATAGCGCGCGAACAATGCCCTGCAGTTTACGGGTGAGCGGCCCAACCGGCCAGCTCATCGCAGCGCAGCCTCGCACCGGCCAAATGCCATAAACGCTGTTGCAGACGAAGACTTCATCGGCCTGTTGCAACTGCTCCAAACTGATGTCGGCCACGGCCACCGGGACGCCCAGCGCTTGTGCCTGGGCCAGCACTTCGGCGCGCATCACGCCCGCAACGCCACAACGGCTCAGATCAGCGGTTAGTAACAAGCCGTTGCTCACCAGGAAAAGATTGCTGAATATGCCTTCGATCACCCGGCCAGACATATCCAGCATCAGACCTTCGGCATGTTCGGTATCTTGCCATTCGGCACGCGCGATCACCTGTTCCAGGCGATTGAGGTGCTTGATACCGGCCAGCAACGGCTGCTGCGCCAAGCGCGTGGCACACGCGAACAGGCGCACGCCTTCGACTTCATGGGTGGGCGGGTAAACAGCGGGCGCGCTGCCCTGCAAGATGCGGCGCACCGGGGCGCCAGGGTTGATGCCGTAACCGCGCAAGCTGTCGCCACGGGTGAGGATCAATTTGAGAATACCGTCGCCAAGGGCGGCGGCGAAGCTCAGCACTTCGTGGCGAATCAACCCGTGATCCACCACCAATGCCAAACGCCTGCAACCCTCTTCCAGGCGTTGCAGGTGACGGTCGAGCAGCAACGGCTGCCCGGCCTTGACGGCGATGGTCTCGAACACCCCATCGCCATAGGCCAGGCCGCGATCTTTCAGGGGCACGCTGTCCGCTGGCTGACCGTCGACCCAGCTGTGCATCACTCGGCGAACCGGCGGAACACCAGGGAACCGTTGGTGCCACCGAAACCGAACGAGTTGGAAATCGCCACGTCGATCGGCATGGGCTGCGCTTCGTGGGGCACGAAGTTCAGGTCGCAGCCTTCGTCCGGCTCATCAAGGTTGATAGTCGGCGGAGCGACCTGATCCCTGATTGCCATCACACTGAAGATCGCCTCGACCGCGCCCGCCGCACCCAACAGGTGGCCGGTCATGGACTTGGTGGAGCTGACCGCCAGCTTATAGGCGTGCTCGCCGAACACCGACTTGATGGCCTCTGCTTCCGCCAGGTCGCCGGTCGGGGTCGAAGTGCCATGGGCGTTGATGTACTGCACCTGGTTGGGGTTGACCTTCGCATCGCGCAGGGCATTGGTGATGCAACGCGCAGCACCCGCACCATCGGACGGCGGCGAGGTCATGTGGTAAGCATCGCCGCTCATGCCAAACCCGATCAATTCGGCGTAGATAGTGGCACCACGCGCCTTGGCGTGCTCCAACTCTTCGAGCACCAGCGCACCGGCACCGTCGGAGAGCACAAAGCCGTCACGGCCCTTGTCCCACGGACGGCTGGCACGGGTCGGCTCGTCGTTGCGGGTCGACAGCGCACGAGACGCGCCGAAGCCGCCCATGCCCAGGCCGCACGCGGCCATTTCGGCGCCGCCGGCGATCATCACGTCGGCTTCGTCGTAGGCAATGTTGCGTGCAGCCATGCCAATGCAGTGGGTACCTGTGGTACACGCCGTGGCGATTGCGTAGTTCGGTCCCTGTGCACCCAGATGAATGGACAGGAAGCCGGAAATCATATTGATGATCGAGCCCGGTACGAAGAACGGTGAAATTCGACGTGGGCCAGTCTCATGCAAGGTGCGGCTGGTTTCTTCGATATTGGTCAGACCGCCAATACCTGAACCCATGGCCACGCCGATGCGGTCACGGTTGGCGTCGGTGACTTCCAGGCCGGCGTTACGCACAGCCTGAAACCCGGCAGCCAGGCCGTACTGAATGAACAGGTCGAGCTTGCGGGATTCTTTGATCGAGAGATATTCCTCGACATTGAAGCCCTTTACCGAGCCGCCAAAACGGGTGGAATAGGCAGAAAGGTCCGTGTGTTCGATCAGACCAATACCACTGCGGCCAGCCAGAATGCCCTGCCAACTGCTCGGCACATCCGTACCCAGTGGCGACAACATACCCATACCGGTGACTACGACGCGTCTACGCGACACAGCACTCTCCTTTTTCTAATGACGACACTTTTCATCGCCGCTAAAGAAAAAACCGCACGCCTTTACAGCAGTGCGGTTTTTCCCTGACAGCAAGCGACGACTACAAACTATTACGCCTGGTGGCTAGTAACGTAGTCGATGGCAGCTTGAACAGTAGTGATTTTTTCAGCTTCTTCGTCCGGGATTTCGGTCTCGAATTCCTCTTCCAGAGCCATCACCAGCTCAACGGTGTCAAGGGAATCGGCACCCAGGTCTTCTACGAAGGAAGCAGTGTTGACCACTTCTTCTTCCTTAACGCCCAGTTGCTCGGCGACGATTTTCTTGACGCGCTCTTCGATGGTGCTCATACCTTGTTTAACTCCTAATGGACAAATTCAGGCAGCTGGCCAGTGGGTAAGTGTATAGAAAGCCATTTCAGCTTTTCAACTGAAAGCTTCACCCTGTACCCGGTCGGCCACCTGCCTATAAATTAAGTTGCAGCTTTATAACGGATTTTAGACAGCTCGTATGACATTTTTTTGAAGCGATCCGTCACAATTTAACTCATGTACATCCCGCCGTTAACCGGGATTGTAGCCCCAGTCACGTATGCCGCACCGTCAGATGCCAGGAAAGTGACCACATTCGCGATCTCTTGGGCCTGGCCCAGACGGCCCAGCGGAATCTGCGTCAGCAAGGCTTCGCGCTGTGCTTCCGGCAGTTCGCGGGTCATATCGGTGTCGATGAACCCAGGGGCCACCGAGTTGACCGTAATCGACCGCGAGCCGACTTCACGCGCCAGTGCGCGGCTGAAACCTTCCAGGCCGGCCTTGGCAGAGGCGTAGTTTACTTGGCCTGCGTTGCCCATGGCACCCACTACGGAGCCAATATTGATAATTCGGCCCCAACGCGCCTTGGTCATGCCGCGCAAAACGCCCTTGGACAGGCGAAACAGACTGTTCAGGTTGGTATCGACCACGTCGTACCACTCGTCGTCTTTCATGCGCATCATCAGGTTGTCACGGGTGATCCCGGCGTTGTTCACCAGGATAGCCGGTGCACCGAACTGAGCAGTGATCTGGGCCAGTACGGCAGCCACGGACTCATCGCTGGTCACATTCAGTTCAAGACCGGTACCTTGCACGCCGTTTTCCTTCAGGGTCGCGGCGATACGCTCGGCGCCCGAGGCGGAGGTGGCGGTGCCGATCACAACGGCGCCCTGACGGCCCAGCTCCAGGGCGATCGCCTGGCCAATGCCACGGCTTGCGCCGGTAACCAGTGCAACTTTACCTTGCAGACTCATGCAGGCTTCTCCTAAGTACGGGATTCAGGCCAGTGCCGCGCGAGCGGCAGCGAAGGCTTCTGGGGTATTGAGGTTGGCGGTCGACACACCGTCGGCGCAGCGCTTGTTCAAGCCGGCCAGGACTTTGCCCGGGCCGCACTCGACCAGTTCGGCGGCACCGTTGGCGGCCAGGGTCTGGACCGATTCAACCCAGCGAACTGGCTTGTACAGTTGCTCCAGCAGGTCGCGCTTGAGGGTGTCGAGGTCGGCGGCCACGGCCGCGCTGACGTTCTGCACCAGCGGGATCTGCGGCGCCTGCCAGTTGATGGCGGCGATGGACTCGGCAAAACGCTCGGCAGCCGGGCGCATCAGCTCGCAGTGGGACGGCACGCTCACCGGCAACGGTAACGCACGCTTGGCACCACGGGCCTTGCAGCCTTCGATGGCACGCTCTACCGCGGCCTTGGCGCCGGCGATCACTACCTGGCCCGGGGAGTTGAAGTTTACCGCGCTGACCACTTCGCCTTGCGCCGCTTCGGCGCAGGCCTCGATGACCACCGCGTCGTCCAGACCCAGGATCGCGGCCATGCCGCCCTGCCCGGCCGGAACGGCTTCTTGCATCAACTGACCACGACGCTCGACCAGCTTGACCGCTTCACCAAGGGTCAGGCTGCCCGCCGCTACCAGGGCGCTGTATTCGCCCAGGCTGTGCCCGGCGACAAAAGCTGGACGCGCCCCGCCTTCTGCCAACCACAAACGCCACAGGGCGATCGAAGCAGTCAGGATGGCAGGCTGGGTTTTATCGGTTTGATTGAGTTGCTCTTCCGGCCCTTGCTGGGTCAGCGCCCACAGGTCGTAACCCAGGGCCTCGGAAGCTTCCTTGAAAGTGTCCAGAATCAGCGGGTATTGCGCGCCCAGCTCGGCCAACATGCCGAGGGACTGCGAACCCTGCCCTGGAAAGACGAATGCGAGGGATGTAGACATGTAACAAGCCCCTAATGATCTGGTCGTCAAAAATGCGCACTCCAATGGTGGGAGCGCACGAAACTGACAGATTGGATGGTCAATTGAACTGGCCGGTCACATTTAAGCACTCCCGGGCCAATTCGCCTAAGGCAACAGATCCTCAAGACGGCCGTGCAAGCGTTGCGGCAGGTTTTCCTGGATCTCGATTAACGCCCGCGCAATCGCACTTTGAAAACCCTGCACACCGGCCGAGCCGTGGCTTTTAACCACAATGCCCTGCAAGCCGAGAAAGCTTGCACCGTTGTGCCGTGCCGGTGCCAGGTCGGCCTGCAAGCGGCGCATCAATGGCAGCGCCAGGGCACCGACCATGCGCGATACCAGGTTGCGCTTGAACAAGGCCTCGATACGCGCGGCAATCATGGTTGCCAAGCCTTCGCTGGACTTGAGCAGGATGTTGCCGACAAACCCGTCACACACCACCACGTCGGCTTCGCCACGGTACAAGCCGTCACCTTCGACAAAACCGATGTAGTTCAAGCCTGGCGCGCCTTGCAACAAGCTGGCGGCCAGCTTGACCTGCTGGTTGCCCTTGATCTCCTCGGTGCCGATATTCAGCAGGGCCACCCTGGGCCGGGCAACGCCCAGCGCTTCGGCGGCCACCGAGCCCATCACGGCAAACTGCAACAGGTGCTCGGCACTGCAATCGACATTGGCGCCCAGGTCCAGCAACTGGCAATAGCCCTTCTGCGTCGGAATTGCCGCCACCATCGCCGGCCGGTCAATACCCGGCAAGGTCTTGAGCACATGCCGCGACAAGGCCATCAACGCCCCCGTATTGCCGGCACTGACACAGGCTTGCACCTTGCCATCACGCAACAGCTCAAGGGCCACTCGCATTGAAGAGTCGGGCTTGCCACGCAAGGCTGCGGCCGGCTTTTCATCCATGCTGATGGTTTCGCTGGCCGGCGTTATGGTCAGGCGCGCGCGATCCACCGCCGGATGGCTGGCAATCAGTTCTTCAAGAAGGGTAGGTTGACCGACGAGGGTCAGGTGCAGCGAGGGCGTAGCAGACAGGCTGGCAATGCAGGCCTGAACAATGCTGCGGGGACCGAAGTCCCCGCCCATTGCGTCAATCGCGATGACTTGGGCAGACAAGTGATTACTCGTCAGCGCCCTTGTCGATCACTTTACGGCCACGGTATACGCCTTCTGGCGATACGTGGTGACGCAGGTGAACTTCACCAGTGGTCTTTTCCACGGACAGGGTGCTAGCCTCGAGAGCGTCGTGCGAACGGCGCATGTCACGGGCGGAGCGGGATTTTTTGTTCTGCTGAACAGCCATAATTGATTAACTCCTAAACGTTTGGGTCACGCTTTAACTGCGCCAATACACTGAACGGGTTGGACCGCGTTACCTCGTCCTCGCTCGGCTCGGCCTCGTCATCGAGACCCTCCGGCTGCTGGCATTCTTCCGGATGATGAGCAGGCACAATGGGCAAGGCGAGCAAAAGCTCCTCCTCGATCAGTGCATGCAGATCCAATGGATCTTCGCCCAGTTCCAGCACGTCATAACCTTTCGGCAACGACTGGGTATTCGCACCCTCTTTCACCACAGCATAACTGCATTCGCTGTGGATCGGCAGGGTGACCAGCTCAAGACAACGCTGGCAAACCATTTTGACTTCGGTGTCGATAAAACTGTGGATTACCACAGACTTACGTTCATCTCGTTCAAAAACGAATTTAGCCTGCACCGTACCGACAGTGTCGGAAAGCGGGTCGCAGAGTCTCTCCAAATCGGCCAGCAGCACTTCACCTTGAAGGGTGGTGCCACGATCAGCCAATTTGCGCGGGTCAACGTGAGGTGGAATCGGGTCATTCAACATAGGCGCAGCATTATAGGGATGCACCCGGCCATGTCAAAGGAAATTCAGCCCTGTGCGTCAGCCGGTCACGTCGATAGAATCGGCGACTGCCTTGAGGAGACGTATATGCTGCCTTTATTACTCGCGTTCAGCTCGGTTTATCGCCGGGAATTACTGAGTCGCCTGCACCTGCCGTTCACCTGCAGCTCGCCGGATATCGACGAAAGCCACCGCCCGGATGAATCCGCCATCGAACTGGTCAAGCGCCTGGCCGAACAAAAGGCCCGCGCCCTCGCCGCCAGCCATCCTGGGCATTTAATCATTGGCTCGGATCAGGTCGCCGCACTGGAAGGCCGGATCATCGGCAAGCCGCACACCTTCGAAAATGCCCGCGAGCAATTACTGGCTGCCAGCGGCAAGCGTGTGAGCTTTCTTACCGGGCTGGCACTGCTCAACAGCGAGACCGGGCGCTGCCAGGTGGACTGCGTGCCGTTTACCGTACACATGCGCGAACTGGATGCAGAGCGTATTGAGCGCTATCTGCGGATCGAGCAGCCTTATGACTGTGCGGGCAGCTTCAAAGCAGAAGGGCTCGGTGTGAGCTTGTTCCGGAGCACCGAGGGACCGGATGCGACCAGCCTGGTTGGGCTGCCACTGATTCGACTGGTGGACATGCTGCTGACCGAAAGCGTACAGATCCCTTGAAACCTTCGTAAAGCAATGTGGGAGCTGGCTTGCCTGCGATAGCGATGTACCAGGCGACACTTATATCGACTGATCCATCGCTATCGCGGGCAAGCCCGCTCCCACAGTTGATCTACACCTAGCTTGGAATTTCAGCGCAGGGACGGCCCCTGGAAGCCCATGTACAGCGCCAACTTCTCCGCCACACTGGCACCGAGTTTCTTGGAGAAGCGATCAAACGGCGATTCCTCGACCGTAAAATCCACCAACTCCTTCTCACCCACTATATCCCGCGCCACCGAGCTGGCGCTGCCCAAGCCGTCAATCAAGCCCAGCGGCAATGCCTGCTCGCCCGACCATACCAGGCCGGAGAACAGCTCCGGATGCTCTTTATCTTTCAAGCGATCCCCACGCCCCTGCTTGACGCTGGCGATGAACTGACGATGGGTAGTGTCGAGCACGCCCTGCCAGAACGCGGTTTCATCCGCCTTCTGCGGCTGGAAAGGATCGAGGAACGACTTGTGCTCACCCGAGGTATAGGTGCGACGCTCGACCCCCAGCTTCTCCATGGCACCGACAAAACCGTAACCGGCCGCCGTCACACCGATAGAACCCACCAGGCTGGCCTTGTCGGCATAGATCTGGTCTGCAGCACTGGCAATGTAATAGGCACCCGAGGCACCCAAGTCGGAGATTACGGCATAGAGCTTGGTATCCGGATGCAAGGCGCGCAGACGACGAATCTCGTCATACACATAACCCGACTGCACTGGGCTGCCACCTGGGCTGTTGATGCGCAGGATAACGCCCTTGACCTTGGCATCCTCAAAAGCCGCGCGCAGGCTGGTGACAATATTGTCGGCACTGGCGGGCTCCTTGTCGGCAATCACGCCGCGCACCTCGATCAAGGCAGTGTAATGACTGCCACGGGCGGCGCTCTTTTCCATGTCCATCAGCGGACTGAACAGCGCCAGCATCCCAAGCAGGTATACAAAGGTCAGCAGCTTGAAGAAAATCCCCCAGCGCCGCGAACGTCGCTGCTCCTGGACGCTGGCCAGGAGGGTCTTCTCCAAAAGCTTCCAGCTTTTATCATCACTGCTCTGTGCCTTTTCAGGCGCCTTCCACTCGTCACTCATGCCATTAACCCCAGCAAAGACTTACAGGGCCCGGCTGAGCCAGGCCTGCAGTTCAGAAAAATGATCAATCGTCAGCCTCGGCTCGTACTGCTGCAACGCCTCGGCAGACTGGGCGCCGTAGCTGACGGCGACACTATCCATGCCTGCATTGCGCGCCATCATCAGGTCGAAAGACGCATCACCCACCATCAATGCCTCGCGTGGCGTAACGCCACAGTGCGCAAGGATCTGCTCCAGCATCAAGGGATGAGGCTTGCTGGCGGTTTCATCCGCAGCGCGGGTGATATCAAAGTAATCTTCCCAGCCGTGAGCCTTGAGCACACGGTCCAGGCCGCGACGAGCCTTGCCGGTGGCGACCGCCAGGTGATAGCCCTCGGCACGAAACGCTTGCAGCGATTGCACCACGCCTTCAAACAGCGGCGAAGGGGTAGCTTCCAGCGCAATGTAGTGGTCGGCGTAGTGCTCGCGAAACGCTACCAACTCGGCGTCGCTGATGTCGGGGTACAGGGTGCGAATGGCTTCAGGCAAACCCAGGCCGATAATGCCCTTGACCGCCAGGTCCGTGCACAACTCAAAGCCCGAGCGGGTCGACGCCATGTGCATGGACTCGACGATGCGGCCAATGGAATTGGCCAGCGTCCCGTCCCAATCGAAGATCAGCAGCTTGTAGTCAAGGTGCGACACTCAAACGCTCCACGGTCTTGGCCCACATTTCATCGACCGGCGCCTGCAATTTCAGCTCGCCGCCATCGGGTAGCGGCACGGTGAGCATGTAGGCGTGCAGGAACAGGCGCTTGCCGCCCAGGTCGCGAATTTCCTTGGAGAAATCTTCGTCGCCGTACTTGGTGTCGCCCGCAATGCAGTGGCCCGCATGCAGGGTATGCACACGAATCTGGTGAGTGCGGCCAGTGACCGGCTTGGCCTCGACCATCGTGGCGAAGTCACCGAAGCGACGCAGCACCTTGAACAGGGTCAGGGCCTCTTTGCCCTCCTCGTCCACTTCGACCATGCGCTCGCCGGAGCGCAGATTGCTCTTCTGCAGCGGCGCACGCACGCTCTTGATCGAGCTGGCCCAGTTGCCGCGCACCAGCGCCATATAGCGTTTGTCCACACCATCACCACGCAAGGCGGTGTGCAAGTGGCGCAACATGCTGCGCTTCTTGGCGATCATCAACAGGCCGGAGGTGTCACGGTCCAGGCGATGCACCAGTTCCAGTTCCTTGGCATCCGGGCGCAACTGACGAAAGGCTTCGATCACGCCGAAGTTCAAGCCACTGCCACCATGAACCGCAATGCCACAGGGCTTGTTGATCACGATCAGCTTGTTGTCTTCAAACACGATCGACGCTTCCAGGCGCTGCAACAACCCCTGGGCCAGCGGTACCGGTTCGTCGCGTTCAGGCACGCGCACTGGCGGCACACGGACGATATCGCCCGCCTGCAGCTTGTACTCAGGCTTGATGCGCCCCTTGTTCACGCGCACTTCGCCTTTACGCAAAATGCGATAAATCAGGGTCTTGGGCACGCCTTTGAGCCTGGCCAAAAGAAAGTTGTCGATGCGTTGGCCGGCATATTCCGGCGAGACCTCAAGCAGCTGGACGCTGGGGGTCGGGGGGGTGGTAGTCGTCATGGCGGCGATGATAACAATTTTTTATGGAATTGAAGCACTTAATCATTACTGCTATAGTCGCGAACGCCGCCAAAAGCGGCCTGGACAGAGGACATGCGGCAAACTGCCGGCCCTGACCATCGCAATTCATCAGGACGCGAGGCCGTCCTACGGGGCTTTCGCCACCCAGGAAGGCTCAAGATTGTAACAAGCGCAGGTGACATGAGGCCTGAAGCGAGTGCAGAAAGCAGAGTGAATACTCGCCTTTTGCGCCGATATTTACGGCCAGTTCACAAAGTGCAGTCAGTTTTGAGCCAGACCATGGCGAATGCTTCGGAAACAACGCCTGTTAAGAGCTGAGTGAGAGCGCAACCGCCCACACCTAGTCTTGTTTAGCCATGAGCGTGGACTCCCCATTGGAGAACACGGTAAATGCCAACCCGCTGCGGATTCTGCGCGCGGCAGCACCCGAATTATCAGGGATACGTGTAGGGTGGAGATGCACAACCGTCGGACTGTGTAGCACTAGGCTTGTTTTAGACGCTTCATCTCGTCCACAGTCGCCGGTTGATTCCTCCTCCTGACCTTAGCTTTTGTTGAAGTGGTGCCTTTGTCACCACCGCTAACGAGCAGGACGCGTCCGTCGCGATACCGGCCCAATTGGCCGATTTTGCTGGACACTGGAGTGGCCAACCACTCTTGACGCACCTGACACCGACCGTGAGAAGTCGTGTGTGCCGAACGCCGTTTCCGGCAGCCCGGAAACCGACGGTACAACATGAAAAGAATGCTGATTAACGCAACTCAACCCGAAGAGTTGCGTGTTGCACTGGTAGATGGCCAACGCCTCTACGACCTGGACATCGAATCCGGTGCACGCGAGCAGAAAAAGGCCAACATCTATAAAGGCCGTATCACTCGCATCGAACCAAGCCTTGAGGCTGCCTTTGTCGATTTCGGCTCCGAGCGCCACGGCTTCCTGCCCCTCAAAGAAATCTCCCGCGAATACTTCAAGAAAGCCCCTGAAGGCCGCGTGAACATCAAGGACGTCCTGAGCGAAGGCCAGGAAGTCATCGTCCAGGTCGAAAAAGAAGAACGTGGCAACAAGGGCGCAGCCCTGACCACCTTCATCAGCCTCGCCGGTCGTTACCTGGTGCTGATGCCGAACAACCCACGTGCCGGCGGTATTTCCCGTCGCATCGAAGGCGAAGAGCGTAACGAACTGCGTGAAGCGCTGAACGGCCTGATCGCACCGGCCGACATGGGCCTGATCGTGCGCACTGCCGGCCTTGGCCGCAGCAGCGAAGAAATGCAGTGGGACCTCGACTACCTGCTGCAACTGTGGACCGCTATCAAAGAAGCGTCCCTGGATCGTTCCGCGCCGTTCCTGATCTACCAGGAAAGCAACGTAATCATCCGCGCCATCCGCGATTACCTGCGCCAGGACATCGGCGAAGTGCTGATCGACAGCGTTGAAGCTCAGGACGAAGCCCTGACCTTCATCCGCCAGGTAATGCCGCAGTACGCCAGCAAGATCAAGCTGTACGAAGACAGCGTTCCGCTGTTCAACCGTTTCCAGATCGAAAGCCAGATCGAGACCGCTTTCCAGCGCGTGGTCGAGCTGCCTTCCGGCGGCTCCATCGTGATCGACCCGACCGAAGCCCTGGTGTCCATCGACATCAACTCGGCACGTGCGACCAAAGGCAGCGACATCGAAGAAACCGCCCTGCAGACCAACCTGGAAGCGGCTGAAGAAATCGCCCGCCAGCTGCGCCTGCGTGACATCGGCGGCCTGATCGTGATCGACTTCATCGACATGACCCCTGCCAAGAACCAGCGAGCCGTGGAAGAGAAAGTCCGCGAGTGCCTGGAAGCTGACCGCGCTCGCGTGCAAGTCGGCCGCATCTCGCGCTTCGGCCTGCTGGAAATGTCGCGTCAGCGCCTGCGTCCATCCCTGGGCGAGAGCAGCGGCATCGTCTGCCCGCGTTGCAACGGCACAGGCATCATCCGTGACGTTGAATCGCTGTCCCTAGCGATCCTGCGCCTGATCGAAGAAGAAGCCCTGAAAGACCGTACCGCCGAAGTTCGCGCCCAAGTGCCGATTCCGGTTGCCGCCTTCCTGCTCAATGAAAAACGCAACTCGATCACCAAGATCGAACTGCGCACCCGTGCCCGTATCGTCATCCTGCCGAACGATCACCTCGAAACGCCGCACTTCGAAGTACAGCGCCTGCGTGACGACAGCCCGGAAGCCCATAGCGGGCAGTCCAGCTATGAAATCGCCGCGGCTGCCGCCGAAGTCGAAGAAGTCCAGCCAGCCGCTGCGACCCGCACCCTGGTTCGCCAGGAAGCCGCGGTGAAGACTGCACCGGCCCGTGCCAACGCACCGGTACCGACCGAAGCTGCCGCCCCGGTTGCCGCGCCGGCCGCGCTGCCTGAGCCAAGCCTGTTCAAGGGCCTGGTGAAGTCGCTGGTCAGCCTGTTCGCCACCAAGGAAGAGCCTGCTGCCCCGGTTGTGGTTGAAAAACCTGCCACCGAGCGCCCGGCGCGCAACGAAGAGCGTCGCAACGGTCGCCAGCAGAGCCGTAACCGCAACGGCCGCCGTGACGAAGAGCGCAAGCCTCGCGAAGAACGTGCCCCGCGTGAAGAACGCGCACCACGTGAAGAACGCGCACCACGTGAAGAGCGTGCGCCTCGCGAAGCCCGCGAAGAAACCCCGACCGTCGCCCGTGAAGAACGTGCACCGCGTGAAGAGCGCGCCCCACGTACCCCACGCGCTCCACGTGAAGACCGCAAGCCACGTGGCGAGCGTGAAGAACGCGTGCGTGAACTGCGCGAGCCTCTGGACGCGGCACCTGCCGTTGCCGCTGCCGCAGCCGTTAGCACCGAAGAACGCCCGGCCCGCCAGCCGCGTGAAGAACGCGCACCACGCGAAGAGCGCCAACCGCGCCCGCCACGTGAAGAGCGTCAACCACGCGCCGAGCAAGCCGCTGCTGCCACCGAAGAAGAAGTACTGACCGGCGAAGAGCAGTTGCAGGAAGACGGCCAGGACAACGCCGAAGGCGATCGTCCACGCCGCCGCTCCCGCGGCCAGCGTCGTCGCAGCAACCGTCGTGAGCGTCAGCGTGATGCCAACGGCAACGTAATCGAAGGTTCGGAAGAAACCGGCGAGAACGCAGAAGCTGCCAACAACGAGCCAACAGGCACCGAACTGGCTGCCGGTTTGGCCGTTACCGCTGCCGTTGCCAGCTCAGTCATCAGCGCACCTGCTGAAGCCCAGGCTCACGAGCAAGCCGAACGTGCTACCGCTGCCATCGAAGACACTGTTGCCGTAGAAGCGCCAGCCGCCGAAACCCCAGCGGTTGAAGCGCCGGTTGTTGAAGCGCCAGTCGTTGAAGCCACGACCCCTGTCGAAGCCCCAGTGGTTCCGGAAGTGGAAGTTGCCCCGGTTCGCGATGCACAGCCAGAAACCGACGTGGTTGCCGTTGAGCCAGCTCCATCGGTTGAGCCTCAGCCAGTAGTCGAAGCGGCTGCGGAAGCTCCGGTGGTCGAAGAAGCTGCCCCGGCTGTGCGTGAAGTTCGCGAAGAACAGACCGCCTTCCAGTGGACTGCCGAACCGGCTGCACCGGCTGAAGCGCCAGCGCCTGCCCCAGTGGTCGAAGAAGCACCGGCACCGGTTGCTGAAGTCGTCGCCGAGCCAGCCCAAGTAGTTGAGCCGACGCCGGTTGCTGAGCCTGCGCCCGTGGTTGAAGTTGAAGCCCCAGTGGTTGCCGAAGTGGCCGCCCCTGTGGTTGAAGCAGCACCTGCAAGCGCCCTCACCGAAAACGGCCGTGCGCCGAACGACCCGCGTGAAGTGCGTCGTCGCCGCAAGGAAGCCGAAGCTGCTGCAGCCGCAGCCGCAGCCAAGGCGGTAGAGCACGAGGCCCAGGAAGCAGAGCACGAGCCTAAACCCCTCGTCTGATTCCATAAGCCACTAAAAAGCCCCGCCTGAGTGATCAGGCGGGGCTTTTTCATGGCTGATTATCTCGACCTGGAATGCGATCACTGTGGGAGCTGGCTTGCCTGCGATAGCGTCGATTCAGCCAGCGTGGCGGTGACTGACACACCGCTATCGCAGCATAGGTATCTACACAACTTTGTGGGCTGTAACGGCAGACGGTAACCACGATGCGAAGCGAGTCGCTCTTGAACTGCTTTTGATCTTAGGCGCCCCGTCAAACCACGCTGGCCGGAATTCGACAGGGATTTGGGGGGGGTAAACCGGCAGGGATGCCGGTTTAGCCGCCGTCAGGGCGGAACCCTAAGTGGCCGTTACCGCAGGAATGGATATGTACACAATCCAACTGTGTTGACTGTCAGGCCGCTATCGCAGGCAAGCCAGCTACCACATTGGACGGTGGTGCGTCAGGTAGATAAGCGCCGGCTATCAGGCCGTTACGGGAGCAAGCTCCCTCGCCACAGGTCCAACGTCGGCTCTAAGTAGATACCTATGGCTATCGCAGGCAAGCCAGCTGCCACACTTAACCTGCAGTAAAACTCAACCGTTGCGGCACATCCACATCCCAAAGCACACCAGGATCATCTACCTGCACCTCTCGCACCTGAGTTTGTGCAAACAACGGCCTGGCCCCACGATCCCCACTCAGAGCCATCAGCGCCGGCCCAAACCTGTGATGGAAAGCCACCGGGTGCCCGTACTGCCCGGCAGATACCGGCACAGTGATGCCCTCCACGCTGGCAATCACCCGTTCGATACTCGATGACTGAATAAACGGCATATCCCCCAACACCACCAGCCACCCATCCGCTGCACCGCTGGCCTTGACCGCCGTCGCAATGCTGTCGCCCATACCGCTCGAATCCAGCAGTACAACCTGACAGCCATAAGCCTCTGCCAGGCGGATAACCTCCCCGCGCTCCGGCGACGTCACCAGCCAGCGCGTTACCACACGCTCAGGCAAGTTGCGCAACACCTGCTCGATGACCGGCCGGCTAACACCATCCAGCCCCGCACACGCGGCGAGCAATTTGTCTTGATCAGCTCCAGCTTCGGCACGAAAACGACTGCCCTGCCCCGCCGCCAGCACAATCGCCGTCACCGTCACTCGGCCACCACTGCCATCGGTTTTTTTTGCATCGATGCCACCCCGTTTTTGATCGCAACAATTTCCGCCATCAGCGATAGCGCAATTTCCGCCGGCGTATGGCTGCCGATGTGCAGGCCGATCGGCCCGTGCAAGCGCGCAATGGCCTCCGCCGACAGGCCCAGCGCGGCCAGGTTCTCCCGACGCTTCTGGGTATTGACCCGCGAACCCAGGGCGCCGATATAGAACGCCGTGGAGTTCAACGCCGTCAGCAACGCCATGTCATCCAGACGTGGATCGTGGGTCAGGCAGACAATAGCCGTGCGTTCATCGGTATGAATATTCAACACCGCCTCGTCGGGCATGCCCGGCACAAAGCGGCCATGCTGGTCTTCCCAGCCGTAGACGAACTCTTCGCGGGGGTCGCAGATCAGCACTTCGAAATCCAGCAGACGTGCCATTTCCGCTACGTAGCGCGACAGCTGCCCGGCGCCGATCAACAGCAGGCGCCAGCGCGGGCCATAGATGGCGCGCAAGCGTTCGCCGTCGAAGCTCACCACGTCGGTCTTGCTGGCGGCGCTCAAGGTCACTTCGCCGGTGGCCAGGTTCAGCTCGCGAGCGACAATCTGATGATCTTCACAACGCGCCAGCAGCGTTTCGACCCAACCCCACTCTTCCACGCGCTCCTCGGTGAGCCGCAGGGTGCCGCCGCAGGGCAGGCCAAAACGCGCCGCCTCGTCGCGAGTGACGCCGTAGGTCACCAACTGCACGGGCGGGCCGTCAGCGGGTAAGCGGCCGTCCTGCAGGCGCGCGATCAAGTCATCCTCGATGCAACCGCCCGACACCGAGCCAATCACCACACCATCACCGCGCAGGGCCAGCATTGCGCCTGGCGGGCGCGGCGCGCTGCCCCAGGTTTGCACCACGCTGTACAACATCACGCGCTGCCCGGCGCGGCGCCATTGCAGCACGCTGCGCAGGACGTTCAGATCCACACTGTCCATCAGGCCTCCGGTAAGTACTGTCGCGCTCACTGTAAACCAAAAATATCGGTTGTATCCCGCCAGAAACGCAAACGCCCCGAACCAGTCGGGGCGTTTACGGATAGCGTTGGCGTCAGTTCACGCCAGCAGCCACTTACTTGACGACAGGCGCCGGGCCTTCAGCCACGCCCAGGTCATCGAGCTCGCGGGTTTCGGAAATACCGGTACCGCCAGACGCCAGCTCGCTTTGCAGCTTGTCGGTGTCCAGTTCCTTGACCCACTTGGCCACAACGATGGTGGCAACTGCGTTACCCACCAGGTTGGTCAGGGCACGGGCTTCGGACATGAAGCGGTCGATACCCAGGATCAGCGCCAGGCCGGCAACCGGCAAGTGGCCGACAGCCGACAGGGTGGCGGCCAGTACGATGAAGCCCGAACCGGTCACGCCAGCCGCGCCTTTGGACGACAGCAGCAACACCAGCAGCAGAGTGATCTGGTGGGTGATGTCCATGTGGGTGTCGGTCGCCTGGGCGATGAACACGGCCGCCATGGTCAGGTAGATCGACGTACCGTCGAGGTTGAAGGAGTAACCGGTTGGAATCACCAGGCCGACCACGGACTTCTTCGCGCCCAGGCGCTCCATCTTGATCAACATACGCGGCAGTGCGGATTCCGACGACGAGGTGCCCAGTACGATCAGCAGTTCTTCACGGATGTAGCGGATCAGCTTCAACACGCTGAAACCGTGAGCGCGGCAGATAGCGCCCAGCACCAGCACCACGAACAGAATGCAGGTGATGTAGAAGCAGATCATCAACTGGCCCAACTGCACCAGGGAACCGACACCGTAGGCGCCGATGGTGAACGCCATGGCACCCAGGGCACCGATTGGCGCGAGCTTCATGATCATGTTGATGATGTTGAACATCACATGGGCGAAGCGATCGATGAAGTCCAGCACGGGCTTGCCGTAGGCACCCAGGCGATGCAGGGCGAAACCGAAGATCACCGAGAACATCAGCACTTGCAGGATGTCGCCGTTGGCGAAGGCGCCGACGATGGTGTTCGGGATGACGTTGAGGATAAAGCCGACGATGCTCTGGTCTTTACCAGCGGTGACGTAGGCCGCCACTTTGGAAGCATCCAGGGTCGCGACGTCGATGTGCATGCCGGCGCCCGGCTGCACCACGTTGACCACGACCAGGCCAATCAGCAGGGCGATGGTGGAAACAATTTCGAAGTACAGCAGCGCGTAGCCGCCGGTCTTGCCCACCGACTTCATGCTTTGCATGCCGGCGATGCCGCTGACCACGGTACAGAAAATGATCGGGGCGATGACCATTTTGATCAGCTTGATAAAGCCGTCACCCAGTGGCTTGAGGGCCACGCCGGTCTGCGGGTAGAAATGGCCGAGCAAGATACCGATAACGATTGCAACGATCACCTGGAAATACAGGGATTTATAGATTGGCTGACGAGTCGTCATTGCAAAGTTCCTCAATCGTCCCGTGTGGCAAATATCCGCCATTGCCCACGGCACTTGAATTGCGAACCCTCCTGCACTGGAGGGATTTGTTGTTTGCGAAGCCTGTAGGAGCAAGCCTGCGCTGTAATCCTTATCGCAAACAGCGTGCCACTTTGCTTAAACGCGCTGAAGGCCTTTAGACATCAGGGCTTGGGGTTCACGGACGACTCCGGAGAATGCAACAGGGTGGCGGATTTCCGCCCACTCATCCTGTCTCGTCCTACAATTTGGCGGATATCCGCCTTGTCGCCCCGCCGGGTGATGGCTACCATCCGCCCCTCCATGGATGAGGCCCTTGCATGCGTGAACGTACCATCGCCAGCCATTACGCCCGAGCGGCCCTCGGCGGTGCGCGCCGGGCCGGTTTTGACTACTCGGGGGTATTGCAGCAGGTGGGCATCACCCCGGAACTGCTGACCGAACCCCGCGCACGCATCGCTCCAGAGCAATTTACCCGCTTGCTGCAAATGCTCTGGCTGGGGTTGGATGACGAATACCTGGGGTTTGCCGAAGGGCCGAGCAAACGTGGCACTTTCGCCATGATGTGCCATGCGCTGATTCATTGCCGCACGCTGGAGAAGGCGCTGGAGCGCGGCTTATTGTTTTATAGCCTGTTCCCCCAAGGCCCACGCTGGCAACTGACCAAAGAAGGCGACATGGCGCGTCTGAGCCTGGACGACTCACAGCTATGGGACCCGGACCACTTCCTCAGTGAATGCCTGCTGGTGATCTGGCATCGCCTGGGCAGTTGGTTGATCGGCCAGCGTATCCGGCTGCAGCAGGCCACCTTCAGTTACCCGGTGCCGGCCCATGCCGTTGAATACGACCTGCTGTTCCCCTGCCCCCAGGTGTTCGGCGCGCCGACCAGCAGCCTGGTGTTTCCCAGCCGCTACCTGAGCCTGCCGCTGTTGCAGGACGAACGCACCCTCAAGCACTTCTTGCAGCGCTCCCCTGCCGACTTGCTGTCGCGGCCGGATGAAGGCGACAGCCTGAGCAGCCAGTTGCGTCGCTTGCTGAGCCGCGACCGCACGCCCTGGCCAGACCTGGAAGCCGTTGCCCAGCACCTGCACATCAGCCCACAGACCCTGCGCCGCCACCTGCGCGAAGAAGGCACGAGTTTTCAGGCATTGAAGGATGAGCTACGCCGGGATATCGCCATTTACCACCTGGGGCGGGCGGATTTGTCTTTGCAGGAGATCGCCGAGCAGTTGGGGTTTTCCGAACCGTCGGCGTTTCATCGGGCGTTCAAGAAGTGGACGGGGGTGACGCCGGGGGCCTACAGAGCGCAGGAGAGTTAGCGGTGTATTGGCTGGGATGAGGCCAGTGCAGATCACAAGGCAGGAAAGTGAATCCTGAACGCCGCCCCACCCAACGCTGAATCCCCCAACGTCAACCGCGCGTGATAGCTTTCGATGATGTCCTTGACCACCGCCAGCCCGATCCCCTGCCCCGGGTGCTGGCGATCTAGCCGTTCGCCGCGCTGCAGGATCCGTGCACGCTGGTCCGGTGGTACGCCGGGGCCGTCGTCTTCGATACACAGCTCAATGCCATCGAGGTTTTCCACCAGGCTGATACGCACTTGCTTGAGGCACAGCCGATAGGCGTTTTCCAGCAGGTTGCCGAGCATTTCGAGCAACGCGCCCTTTTCGATGGGTACCTCGCAGGCCTGCGGCAAATCAAAGGTCACGGTGACCCGCTTGTCGCGATAAACCTTTTCCAATGTATCGCACAGGCTTTGCACCACCGGCTCCAGGCGGACCTGGTGGCGCACCAGGCCACTTTTACGCAGGCTGGCACGCTGCAACTGGTAACCGATCTGCTGGCTCATGCGTTCGATCTGCGATTGCAGCACCCACGCCTGGCTACGTTCTTCGGGGCGCTGGGCCATGTCTTCGCTCACGCCCTGCAACACCGCCAGTGGCGTTTTCAGGCTGTGAGCCAAGTCATCGAGGGAGTCGCGGTAGCGCGCACGCTGTTCGCGCTCGCTGTGCAGCAAGCGGTTCAGGGAGCCGGTCAGGCGCAGCAGTTCGCGGGGGTGTTCTTCGCTGAGGCTTTCGCGGGTGCCGCCTTCGATCTGGTCGAGTTCATGGCTCAGGCGTCGCAGGGCTTGCAGGCCCCAGGTCAGGCCCAGCCACAACAGCGTCAACAACACCAACAAGGCCGCGCCGAACCCGAGGTAGAGGTTCTCGCGCAGGCCTTCGAGGGTCAGTTGGTATTCGCGTACCGGCTGCAGGGCGACAATGCTGAACGCCGCGCTCTTGCCTCCCAGCAGCCGGACCTCGACGTCATACACGAAGAATTCCTGGCCATTGGCCTCGCGAATGCGCGCAAACTCGTTGCCGCGCCCGTCGTAGCGCGGTTTGTAGTTGATGTTTTCTTCCTGGGTCGCCCGCGAGCGCCATACCAGATGGCCTTCACGGTCGTAGATATAGCCCAACAGCCGACTGTCGGTGAGGTTGAAACGCTCATCGGGCAACTGCGCCGGCATCAGCAGGCGGTTATTGTCGACCCGCGCTGCAGATATCAGGGTGGTCACATCCGACGCCAGTCGCTGTTCGATGGAATCCTGCAACGCCAGGCTGAACGCGCCTTGCATGGCCGGCAACAGGCCGAGCATAAACAGCACCGCCAGAGTAGCGGCCGCCAGCATCAGGCGCACACGTAGCGAACGAATCAACGGCAGCGCTCATTGAACAGGTAGCCCAGGCCACGCACGGTGTCGATCGGCTTGAACCCGGCCGGGCCTTCCAGCTTGCGGCGCAGGCGGCCGACCAGCACTTCGATCACGTTTGGATCGCGCTCGTCGTCATCCGGGTACAGTTGCTCCATCAAGCGGTCCTTGGCGACCACTTGCTGATGATGACGCATCAAGTATTCGAGGATCCGATACTCGTAGGCGGTCAGCGCCAGGGGTTGCTCGTCCAGGGAGGCTTGCTTGCGGTTGAGGTCCAGCAGCAGCGGCCCGGCAACAATAGTCGATTGAGTAAAACCGCTGGAGCGGCGCAGCAAGGCGTTCATGCGCGCCTCCAGCTCTTCGAACTGGAACGGCTTGACCACGTAGTCGTCGGCCCCGGCCGCCAAGCCTTCAACCTTGTCCTGCCAGTTGCCGCGGGCGGTGAGGATCAGGATCGGGAAGGTCTTGGTCTGGGTGCGCAACTGGCGAATCAGGTCCAGGCCGCCCATGCCGGGCAGGCCAAGGTCGATGATCGCCAGGTCATGGTTGAATTGGCCGGTCTGGTACAGGGCTTCTTCGGCATTGGCCACGGCTTCGACCACATGCCCGCTGTCGGTCAGGCGGGTAAACAGGTGATGACGCAGCAGCGCCTCATCTTCCACCACCAGCAATTTCATAAGGTTCTCCACTGCAATTCAACTAGCCGACAGGGGGATATCATAGCGGCCCTGCAGCTCTTGGGGGCGCAGTTTTATGCCATTGTAGTGGCCGGTCAGGTGCGCGTAGCCACTGCGATAGTCGGGTTGCGCAGGGGTAGCGCCCAGGGCCTGGCCCCACGGCGCAGCCTGAGTGCCAGCGTCTTCGAAGCTGACACGATGGATCAGGTTGCTGGATTTCTTGGTTTTCTCGCTGCCAAAGGCCGCAAAGGTGCCATCGGACGCCTGCACGCCGGCAGTGGCGCCAAGCATGGTCAAGGCCAACATCAGCTTTTTGATCGCAGTCATGGTGGTTACCTCATACGCGTTTGGGCTGTGGGGTCCAGACTACGCAGGCGCCCCTGAACTCCCCCTGAACAGGCTCTGAACCGCAGTTGAACCGCACCGGGCTATCCACTGGCCCGCCAACTCGGCAAAATACCGCGCATGACGCCCCTACCCGCTTGCTGCACCCCACTCGATGATCATTGGCCGTTGTCGGTTTCTTTGCCGGGCACGGTGTTTTTGAGCACGCGATTCGACCCGGCTTTATTGAGCCCGGGCGATTTCCAGCGCTGCGATGTGCCACCGCCGCCCAGCATCCAGCGCTCCGTCGCCAAGCGCCAGGCGGAATTTCTCGCCGGGCGCCTGTGCGCGCGCGAAGCGCTGCAACGACTCGATCATCTGCGCTGCGTCCCGGCCATCGGCGAAGACCGCGCCCCGGTCTGGCCAGGGCATATCAGTGGCTCCATCACCCACAGCACCGGGCACGCTGCGGCGATTGTCGGGCACAAGGCGCAATGGCGTGGGCTGGGCATGGACCTGGAGCATCTGCTGTCACTGGAGCGGGCCGAACGCCTGGCCGGGGAAATCCTGACGGCCGATGAATTACAGCGCATGGCCACCCTGCCCCGTGAGCAACACGCCTTGCTGGTGACGCTGACGTTTTCGGTCAAGGAAAGCCTGTTCAAGGCGCTCTATCCGATCGTGCACAAGCGCTTTTATTTCGAGCATGCCGAGGTGCTGGAGTGGTCAGCGGCTGGGAGGGTGCGGTTGCGGTTGCTGACCGATCTTTCGCAAGAGTGGGGCCATGGCAAAGAGCTGGAAGGGCAGTTTGTGGTGCAAGGGGAGCAGTTGTTGAGCCTGGTGGCTATCAGCGCCTGGTAGGCCACCATCGCGGGCAAGCCCGGCTCCCACATTGGGAACGCATTCACCTGTGGGAGCTGGCTTGCCTACGATAGCGGTTTCAGGGTTTATTCTGATCCCTGGGCCAGCTCAGGCTGAAACACGCCCCACCCAGGTTATTGCTCTTGCTGATCAACGCCCGCCCGCCGTGCCAATAGATAATCCGCCGCACGATCGACAAACCCAGGCCATGCCCGCCAGAGGCGCGGGTACGGCTGTCATCCAAGCGCAGGAACGGCGTGAAGATCCGCTCCCAGGCGCTTTCCGGCACACCAGGGCCGTCGTCTTCCACATCGATGCGACAGCGCACCTGCCCCACCTGATAACTGATCAACACCTGGCCTCTGGCGTGGCGCATGGCGTTACTCACCAGATTTTGCAGGGCACGGTGCAAGTAGCGCGGTTCAGCGTCGACCCAGGCGTCATCCCAATGTGCCGAGGACAGGCAAATACCCCGGGTGACGGTGACCTGCGGGCGCAATGGCGATAATTCGCCAATCACCTGGTCGAGCAATGCATTAAGGTCCACGCGCTGGAAATTCAGTTCCGGCGCACCCTGTTCCAAGCGGGCATAAGTGAGCATCTCGTCCACCAGGCCATCAAGGTCCTGGATATCGCCATCCATACCCTCCAGGTACTTGCGCCGCGCCTCGGGCGTGGCGGCGTCACCGATCATCTCCAGGCCAAAACGCAGGCGCGCGACCGGAGTGCGCAGCTCGTGGGAGACCGCCCGCACCAGCTCGCGCTGAATCGCCAGCAATTGCTGCAGGTGCTCGGCCATACCATTGAAAGCGGCCGCCAGCCGCCCGACCGAGTCTGCACCGCGAGCGGGTACGCGCACTTCCAGGTTGCCCTTGGCGATACGCGTAGCCGCCGCCTCAAGGCCTTTGAGCCGACGCTCAAGTTGACGCACCAGCAGATAGACGATCAAGCCGATCAGAGTCAGGCCGATCAAGGTGATCAGGATCAGCCATTGCGCCGGGTACGGGTTCATCTGGTACAGCGGGCCGATCTCCAGTACCCACGGGGTGCCGACCATGCCGGCAAACACGCGAATCGAATCGCCGCCCTTGCCCAGCGCCATCACAGTATCGCCCTCCGCCACGCGACGACGCTGGTCGTCGTCCATGTCGGCCTGGTCAAGGGCCATCAGGTGCATTTCAAAACCAAAACCCTTGGCGTGTTTGATGTCGGCCAGGCGCTGGGGCTGTTCGGCCACCGGGAAACGCACCAGTTCGTCGGCCAGCAGGTAAATAGTCGCACGGGCCAATTGCTCGCTGATCTGCTGCACTTCGCCGGTGAGCACCAATTGCTCTTGCTCGCTGACCAACCGCAGCACCCGCGCCGCGTGGGGGCCGGTCTGTTCCACCAGGACCTGGCCGCGTTGCAGGCGGTTGCGCTGGCCCAAGTCCAATTGCGCATCGGTGAACGTGCGCAACTCCAGCGGGATGCCCAGCAAGCGCTCCCACACCGCCAAGGCGCGCTGCCGTTCAATGGTGCTCATGGGTTGCAGGTTATCGCCCATCAACGCAAAGGTGCCGTGGGCCAGGCGCTCACGGTACTGGCCGCTGCGCACGTCATTAAGCAGGTGCAGTGCCAGGGCGCCGAGCAACGCCACCAGGATCAGCGCCGCGCACATGCCGCCGTAGATGCGCAGGAAGATCGAGTTCACAGCGGCATATCGGCAGCAGCTTCGGGGACGAACAGGTAGCCTTTGCTGCGAATTGTCTTGATCAGGCGTGGGTGGATCGGATCGTCGCCGATCTTTGGCCGAATGCGCGAGATACGCACATCAATGGAGCGATCCTGGCCGTCATAACCAATACCGCGCAGAGCTATGAAGATTTCTTCGCGGGACAGAATGCGTCCGGCGTTTGCAACCAGCAGCCACAACAGGTCGAATTCAGCGCTGGTCAGTTCGATGCTGCCCTCATGCAACCAGGCTTCGCGCAAGGCATTGTCCACCACCAACGGACCAAACTGGAGGCGGCGCTGGTTTTCCACTGCAACGGGCAACACCGGTTCGCTGCGGCGCAGCAGCGCCTGGATACGTGCCAGCAACAAACGCGGGCGCACGGGTTTGCACACATAGTCGTCGGCGCCCATGTCCAAGCCCTGCACCTGGTCCATGTCGTCGGTGCGCGCGGTGAGCATCAGGATCACGCCGTCATAGCGCTCGCGCACCTTGCGGCAGATGGTCAGGCCGTCTTCGCCGGGCAGCATCAGGTCGAGGATCACCAGGTCGGGCTGTTCGGCGATGATGCGCGCCGTGGCCTTGGCACCATCGCTTTCCACCGACACACGCAAGCCGTTGCTTTCCAGGTACTCACGGGTCAACTCGGCGAGTCGCTCGTCGTCCTCGACGATCAGTATCTGCCAGGCTTCTTGCTCCATGCATTGTCCTCGTTTTTATAAGAAGTTCTTCTGGCCGACACAATCGAATGTGAAATACGGTCGGTGTGGGAGCTGGCTTGCCTGCGATGACGGTGGGTCAGCGCGCCTGTTGGCGGCTGATCCAACGCCATCGCAGGCAAGCCAGCTCCCACCTATTGATCTTCCGCAGGCATAGCCTGTTTGTCATGTTTTGAAGGCATAACAAAGGCCGATTGTAGCCATGCAACGGCCCTTGAACACAAGCCGCGAAATCCATTCGGTCATGGCGATTTTTTGTGGTAGGGTTCGCGCCCTCAAAATTCCCGCCGGCAGTTTCTAGCCGGGAATATTCGGTGACAAACGGTGTAATCCAGTAGTAATGCGGCCTACACGGGTGTTCCATGATTCATACACATTTTACCCACAGCGTTATCCACAGGTAGTGCGTTGCTAAGCCCCCGAAAACGCATTATCTTGTACCTCGGCGCTAAAAAAACCCTACATGTAGGGTTTTCAGCGAAAAGACCAAACACAGATCAGACAAGAAACTCAAGCGCTTTCTTGCTCGTGCTTGGTTGAACCAAAGCATTTTTTGAAAGCCCAAACCGCGCACGCGGATGGCAATCGTTTTCCAGCCCGATTGGCAGAAAACGGTACGGGTGTTGCAGGGCTTGAATGGGGCCACTGTCACCCACCAGGAATACGGCTAAGGGCTCCCCGGCCCCGAACCAAAGACTTCGGCATGGAAGCGGCGCGATGAGCTCCCTTCCTCCTGTCCCGAAGTTGTTATGCCAGGCCCAGGCCTGCTGTAAGTGCTTCAGGACGGAACGGTGGGCACCGTGATGGTGCCCAAATAAATATAGAATGTGGAGACACCCCCTCATGCAAACCGACACAACTCGCGAGAACCCGCAGGGCTCCGTGCCGCAGGCCGCTGATTCGAATCTGGATCTGTCCGCCACTGCACCTGGCCAACTGCGTGTGATCAAGCGTAACGGCACTGTCGTTCCTTATACCGATGACAAAATCACCGTCGCCATCACCAAAGCGTTTCTTGCAGTTGAAGGCGGCACCGCTGCCGCTTCGTCGCGCATCCACGACACCGTTGCCCGTCTGACCGAACAGGTCACCGCGACCTTCAAGCGTCGCATGCCATCGGGCGGCACTATCCACATCGAAGAAATCCAGGACCAGGTCGAACTGGCCCTGATGCGTGCCGGCGAGCAGAAAGTGGCCCGCGACTACGTGATCTACCGTGATTCGCGCGCCAAGGAACGTGCCGTACGTTCCCCGGCCGAAGAAGCCGCCGTACAAGCGCACCCGTCGATCCGCATCACCCTGGCCGACGGCAGCTTCGCACCGCTGGACCTGGGCCGCCTGAACACCATCATCACCGAGGCCTGCGAAGGCCTGGAAGAAGTCGACGGTGACCTGATCCAGCGCGAAACCCTGAAGAACCTGTACGACGGCGTGGCCCTGACCGACGTCAACACCGCCCTGGTGATGACCGCCCGTACCCTGGTCGAGCGTGAGCCGAACTACTCGTTCGTGACCGCCCGCCTGCTGATGGACACCCTGCGTGCCGAAGGCCTGGGCTTCCTGAAAGTCGCCGACAGCGCCACTCACCACGAGATGGCCGACCTGTACGCCAAGGCCCTGCCGGCCTATATCGCCAAAGGTATCGAATTCGAATTGCTGAACCCGATCCTGGCCACCTTCGACCTGGAAAAACTCGGCAAGGCAATCAACCACGAGCGCGATCAGCAGTTCACCTACCTGGGCCTGCAAACCCTGTACGACCGTTACTTCATCCACAAGGACGGCATCCGCTTCGAACTGCCGCAAGTGTTCTTCATGCGCGTGGCCATGGGCCTGGCGATCGAAGAGAAGAACAAGGAAGACCGCGCGATCGAGTTCTACAACCTGCTGTCGTCCTTCGACTACATGTCGTCGACTCCGACCCTGTTCAACGCCGGTACCCTGCGTCCCCAGCTGTCGAGCTGCTACCTGACCACCGTGCCGGATGACCTGTCGGGCATCTACCACGCGATCCACGACAACGCCATGTTGTCCAAATTCGCCGGTGGCCTGGGCAACGACTGGACACCGGTGCGCGCACTGGGTTCGTACATCAAGGGCACCAACGGCAAGTCCCAGGGCGTCGTACCGTTCCTGAAAGTGGTGAACGACACCGCCGTTGCCGTGAACCAGGGTGGCAAGCGCAAAGGCGCTGTATGTGCCTACCTGGAAACCTGGCACATGGACATTGAAGAGTTCATCGAGCTGCGCAAGAACACCGGTGATGACCGTCGTCGTACCCACGACATGAACACCGCCAACTGGATCCCTGACCTGTTCATGAAGCGCGTCTTCGATGACGGCAAGTGGACCCTGTTCTCGCCATCCGAAGTGCCGGACCTGCACGACCTGACCGGCAAGGCCTTCGAAGAGCGCTACGAGTACTACGAAGCCCTCACCGAGTACCCAGGCAAGGTCAAGCTGTTCAAGACCATCCAGGCCAAAGACCTGTGGCGCAAAATGCTGTCCATGCTGTTCGAAACCGGCCACCCATGGTTGACCTTCAAGGACCCATGCAACCTGCGCAGCCCGCAGCAGCACGTGGGCGTGGTCCACAGCTCGAACCTGTGCACCGAGATCACCTTGAACACCAACAAGGACGAGATCGCCGTTTGCAACCTGGGCTCGATCAACCTGCCGAACCACATCGTCAACGGCAAGCTGGACACCGCCAAGCTGGAGCGTACCGTCAACACCGCCGTACGCATGCTCGATAACGTCATCGACATCAACTACTACTCGGTGCCACAGGCGCAGAACTCCAACTTCAAGCACCGTCCGGTTGGCCTGGGGATCATGGGCTTCCAGGACGCGTTGTACCTGCAGCACATCCCTTACGGTTCCGATGCAGCGGTCGAGTTCGCCGACAAGTCCATGGAAGCGGTCAGCTACTACGCGATCCAGGCTTCCTGCGACCTGGCCGACGAGCGCGGCGCCTACGAGACGTTCCAGGGTTCGCTGTGGTCCAAGGGCATTCTGCCGCTGGATTCGCAACAGATCCTGATCGAAGCCCGTGGCCAGAAGTACATCGACGTCGACCTGAACGAAACCCTGGACTGGGCCCCGGTACGTGCCCGTGTGCAGAAGGGTATTCGTAACTCCAACATCATGGCCATCGCACCGACCGCCACCATCGCGAACATCACTGGCGTGTCGCAGTCGATCGAACCGACCTACCAGAACCTGTATGTGAAATCGAACCTGTCGGGCGAATTCACCGTGATCAACCCGTACCTGGTTCGCGATCTGAAGGCCCGTGGCCTGTGGGACTCGGTCATGATCAACGACCTGAAGTACTACGACGGTTCCGTGCAGCAGATCGAGCGCATCCCGCAAGAACTCAAAGAGCTCTACGCGACCGCCTTCGAAGTGGACACCAAGTGGATCGTTGACGCCGCCAGCCGTCGTCAGAAGTGGATCGACCAGGCCCAGTCCCTGAACCTGTACATCGCCGGCGCTTCGGGCAAGAAGCTGGACGTGACCTACCGCATGGCGTGGTACCGTGGCCTGAAAACCACTTACTACCTCCGTGCCCTGGCCGCCACCAGCACCGAGAAGTCGACCATCAACACCGGCAAGCTGAACGCAGTGTCCAGCGGCAACCACGGTGATGACTCGGTACTCGCAGCGCCAGCCGGCCCGGCACCTGTGCCAAAGGCCTGCGCGATTGACGAGCCGGATTGCGAAGCTTGCCAATAAGCTGAACCTGCCCTGGGTTTAACCACCCGAGGCAGAAAAGCCCCCGATACACCTAGGGTGTATCGGGGGCTTTTTCTTGGGCGGGCATAAAGCCCTTGTTGCTGTATTGCTGTTCGGTCAATACCTGGATGGACAGCGTGAAGCAGATGCAAATGTGGGAGGGGGCTTGCTCCCGATAGGGTGTCAGTCAATGGATACTTGGCTGATACACCGCTATCGGGGGCAAGCCCCCTCCCACATTTTAAAGCGCTAACCTATCAGGTCATCTGAATGATGGTCTGCATGATGGTGCTTTGGGTGGAGATGGTCTTGGCGTTCGCCTGGTAGTTGCTCTGGGCCTTGATCAGGTCCACCAGCTCGTTGGTCAAGTTGACGTTGGAGTTCTCCAGGGAGCTGGCCTTGATCGACCCCAGAGTGCCAGATTCCGGTGCGTCGTAGCCCGGCTGGCCCGACGCGAAGGTCTCTTTCCAGGTCGTACCGCCGGCGGGCTGCAGGCCCTGCTCGTTGTTGAAGCTGGCCAGGGAAATCTGGCCGATGGCCTTGCTCTGCTGGTTACTGAAGGTGGCGAAGAGCACGCCGCTGCCATCGATCTTCAGGCCGGTGATCTGGCCGGTGGCGTAACCATCTGTGACCGGCGGGTTACGGTAGCTGGCCGAGTTGTACTGGGTGACGGTGCCCATGTTGATGGCGATGCCATCCTTGTTAGCCGTCGCATCGTTAGCTTTCCATACGCCATCGGTCACCGTGCCAGGTACCCAATCCTTGATGGTCAAGGTGTTACCGGCAACACCGCCGGTCACGATGCTCTTGAGGTTACCAGCACCATCGAAGCTCAACGTCGACGGCACAGGCGCCTTCACGTCAGCACCGGTACCGGTAGGAGCCGAACCATCAGGATTGCGGCCATCGATCAAGGTGTAGGCCTGCCACTGGTTGGCATCGGTTTTGACCAAGTACTGCACCATCGGGTGCGCATTGCCCTGGGAGTCGTACAAGGTGGTGCTGTATTGCGTGGTGAAGCTTTCGGACTTGGTTGGATCAAACGGGTTCTTGGACTGATCGATCACCGGCGACGAGGAGTTCAGGTTGCTGGAAGAGTCCACCTTGGTAGACGCCTTCGGCGGCAGGTTCGCCAGGTTCAGCTGCAGGTCAACCAGGCCGCCTTTGGTGATTTTGCCATTCTCGTCCGCGGCATAGCCTTGCAGGCGCGAGGTGCCGGTATTGTTGGTGATATAGCCGTCTTTGTCCGCACGGAAAGCACCGCTACGGGTGTATTCCAGCGAACCGTCGCTGCCCTTCTGCACGAAGAAGCCACCACCCTGGATCGCCATGTCGAGGATGCCGCCACTCCCGTTGACGTCGCCCTGGGTGAACTGCTGTGACACCGCCGCCAGGTTCACACCGTTGCCGATGCTGTTCTGGCCGGTGCCCAGCTTGGAGGCCGCGTAGATATCCGCGAATTCCGCACGGGATGACTTGAAGCCAGTGGTCGCGACGTTGGCGATGTTGTTGCCGGTCACGTCCAGTTGTTTGTTGGCCGCATAGAGGCCGCTAAGGCCGATGTTAAAAGACATGTTTCTCTCCTCTGCCGTATTTAGCCGGCTCTATGTACCGATAGTCTGAATTTGCGACAGCTTGACGCTGCCCATGCCGCCTGCAAGGTTGAGCAGCATTTCGCCGCCGGTCTTGCTCAGGGTCACGCTGGTGACCGTGGCTGGTAGCGAGGTGGTCAGGGCCACCGCGTCACCTTTGTCGTTCTTGGTGGAGGCATTGAAGGTGTAGGTGCCGGCTGGGGCGACCTCACCCTTGTCGTTCTTGCCGTCCCAGATAAAGCTCTGGCTGCCGGCACTCTGCGCGCCCATATCCACGGTGCGTACGACGTTGCCGTCCTTGTCGGTGATCTTGACGGACACGTTGCCCACCGCCGATGGCACCGCCACTGAACCGTTCATGCTCTTGCTGGTATCCACCATGGCTTTGTCGGTCTGGATAATGATCGACCGCCCCACCAGCGACGAAGCCTGCAGCGCTTGAGAAGAGCTGAAGTTGCTGGAGATGTTGTTCACCGAGTCGTTCAGGGTGTTGATGCCTTCCAGGCTGCTGAACTGGGCAAGCTGGGCCACGAACGCGCCGTTGTCCTGGGGCGACAGCGGGTTCTGGTTTTTCAGCTGGGTCACCAGCAACTGCAGGAATGCGTCCTTGCCCAGCGCCTGGTTACCCGTGGCCGCTTTGGAAACATTCGAGACATTGTTCGACGCGTCCTTGACCTTGGAGTTGAACAGGTCCTGGACAGCCGTGTTGTTTGACGTATCAACGATGGCCATTATTTGGCGCCCCTTATCACTGACCCAGGGTCAGGACCTTCTGCATCATGGTTTTGGCGGTGTTCATCATTTCCGCGTTGGTCTGGAACGAACGGCTGGCGGAAATCAT
Organism: Pseudomonas sp. Pse35; assembly: GCF_024519715.1. Lineage (NCBI taxonomy): Bacteria > Pseudomonadati > Pseudomonadota > Gammaproteobacteria > Pseudomonadales > Pseudomonadaceae > Pseudomonas > Pseudomonas sp. Pse35. Next base: position 47,410 of record NZ_JALJRP010000038.1, read on the forward strand.
GTCAGCCATTTCCTCGACCACGTTGACGTTGGGGTAGTAGACGTAACCCTTTTCGTTCGCGGCAGGATGGTTGGGCTCGTAACGGGCCTCCAGGTTGCTCTGGTCTTCGACCACGCCCAACACCTGCACACCGGAGCCGGCTGCGTCCTGATTCTGGAACAGCGACTCGCTGCCGCCTGCCTGGCCACCCTGGAACATGGTGGCGAATACCGGATGGCGGGCGCGATAGGTCTGGTCAATGCTCGAGGAGACGGTCTCGGCGTTGGCGATGTTACTGGCGACGGTGTTCAAACGCGTGGTCTGCGCGCTCATGCCACTGCCGGCAATATTGAAAACACTGGACAGGGACATGGCTTACTCTCCGCGCAGGGCTGACATCAGCCCTTTGAATTTGCTGTTGAGCAGGGTGAAGCTGGCTTGGAAGTTCACCGAGTTTTCGGCGTAGTTCGATTGCTCCAGCTGGGCGTCAACGGTGTTCTGGTCGATCGACGGCTGCATCGGCGTGCGATACAGCAGCGACTCGTCACCATTGCCCAGGCCTTGCGCTTCGATATGACGGCTATTGGTCATGTTCAAGGCGAAGGTGCCGTTCTTGGTCTTGTCCTGTTGTGCGGCGAGCACGGCGGAGAAGTCCAGGTCCCGAGCTTTGTAGTTCGGGGTGTCGGCGTTGGCGATGTTGTTGGCCAGGACTTCGGCACGCTGGGCGCGGAAGCCCAGGGCTTGTTCGTGGATACCGAGCGCTTTATCGAAGCTGATGCTCATGGCGGAAACCTTTAGGCTGACCTGCTGTTCGTTAGCAGGGTTATAGCAAGGTGTATGCCAAACTTGCGAGAGCCCCGTATATCAAGGGTTTCGAAGGGAGTTGCCGGCGACTATGCCAGAAAAGCGGCAAGCGATTTCCGCGTAGTGCCAGTAAAGCGGCAATGGGCAGTTGCCGCTTTACGCCAGCTTGCCGAGAAAACAAATGTGGGAGCTGGCTTGCCTGCGATGGCGGAGTGCCTGCCGACCTATTCGTCGACTGACAAAACGCTATCGCGGGCAAGCCCGGCTCCCACAGTTTTATTGCCTATACCCGGCCTACTTGGCCTGATAGATGATTCCCGGGCTGCACTGCACCATCTGGAAGTGATCCGGCAGGCCGTTCAATGCCTCGGAGGCACCGAGGAACAGATAACCTCCACGCTTGAGCGTGCCATGGATACGCAACAGGATGTCTTTCTTCACTTCAGCGGAGAAATAGATCAGCACGTTGCGGCAAAACACCATGTCGAACTTGCCCAGGCTGGCATAGCTGTCGAGCAGGTTGAACGAGCGGAATTCGACGCGGTTCTTGATCGGCGCCTTGATCGCCCAACGCCCCGCCCCTTTGGGATCGAAGTAACGTTGAAGGCGCTCCTGGGACAAGCCTCGGCCCAACGCCAGGCTGTCGTACTCACCGGTCTTGCAGTTGGTGAGCATAGTGCCGGACAAGTCCGTGGCCACAATTTGCGCGCCGGCTTTCAACTGGCCCATGTTGGTCCGCTCGAACTCGTCGATGGACATCGAGATCGAGTACGGCTCCTGCCCCGAGGAACAGGCCGCCGACCAGATACGCAGGCGCTGGCCCGGGCTGGCCTTGATGGCTTCCGGCAAGACTTTGTTCTTGAGCACTTCAAAGGGATAGGTATCGCGAAACCACAAGGTTTCGTTGGTAGTCATGGCATCGACCACCATTTCCTTGAGCCCACTGCGCGGCTGCCCCTGGATCCGCTGGACCAACTCACCCAGGGACTTGATGCCCTGCTGTTCCATCAGCTTGTTGAGACGGCTGGATACCAGGTACTGCTTGTTTTCACCGAGCAATATGCCACAGGCTTTTTCCAGGAAGACCCGGAACTGTTCGAAATCCAAATTACCCGTAGACAATGATGCCGCCTCTTAAATCGTGTGACCGCCAGGGGAAATCCCCTAGCCGTGATCTGCTGCCTTGATCCGGTCGACTACCCGGGATGCGAGGTCATCAGGACGGAACTTGGCCAGAAAGTCATCCGCACCGACCTTCTTGACCATTGCCTGATTGAATACCCCCGACAACGAAGTATGCAGGATGATATGCAACTTTTGCATGCGTGGATCGTTACGTATTTCGGCCGTGAGCGTGTAGCCATCCATTTCCGGCATCTCGATGTCAGAGATCATCATCAAGAATTCTTCTTCAGGCCTCTTGCCTTCGTCTGCCAGCTTGCGCAGGTAATCCAAGGCCTGGCGGCCATCATTGAGGGCTACCACCTCAACCCCGACCGTTTGCAGGCAACGCGTGACCTGCTTGCGCGCCACAGAAGAGTCGTCCACGGTCAACACCCGCAGCGAAACCGCCTTGTGTGCCGTTTCGGCATCCACCACCCCGACGGAAATGGTTTCCGAGGTGGGGGCCACTTCGGCGAGGATCTTCTCCACGTCGATGATTTCCACCAACTGGTTATCGACCCGCGTCACCGCCGTCAGGTAGTGATCGCGCCCCGTGCCCTTGGGCGGCGGATGGATCTCTTCCCAGTTCATATTGACGATGCGCTCCACCGAGCGCACCAGGAAACCCTGGGTCTTGGTGTTGTATTCGGTGATGATCACGAAGGGGTTCTGGCGGTCTTGCAAACCCGCGGCCCCCGTGGCCATGGCCAGGTCAAGAATCGGAATGGTCGCGCCACGGATGTTGGCCACGCCGCACACCACTGGACTGGACTTGGGCATGATCGTCAACTTGGGACATTGCAGCACTTCACGCACTTTAAACACGTTGATGCCATACAACTGTTTGCCATCCAGGCGGAAAAGCAACAACTCCAGGCGATTCTGCCCTACCAGCTGTGTGCGCTGGTTTACTGAATCCATTACACCTGCCATGCCCAGACTCCTAAATCCTAGGGGTACGACGCGTACCCAACACTAAACGGCACGAGCTTTGCTATTTACTGAGTATGGATATTAAAACGACAGTTTCCCGACACCCTGGCCGCTCACGCTACCGTAGACTGCTCTGCGCCGCGATGGCACTGCTTGTCTCGGGCCTGGGCGTCACGGCCCGTGCCGACAACGTCACCCTGCCTGATCTACTTATCGGCGTCACCCAAGGCTTTCTTGAGTTCACTGTAGAAGATTATCTGGCGACTACCCAGACGCCGGGGCGTTATGAAATTCAGGTCAACCAGTTGGACCCTCGCTTGCGCATGCCAATGTGCGACAAGGAATTGACAGCCACTCTGGAAAGCCCCGCCCAGCCCATCGGCCGTGTGACCGTAAAGGTACGCTGTGAGGGTGCCTCGCCCTGGACGGTTTTCGTACCAGCTCAGGTCAAGCTGTATCGCGATGTGGTGGTAGTGGCGCGACCGTTGAAGCGCACGGGCATCATCGGCTACGACGACGTGGCGTTGCGCGAGCGGGATATCAGCTTGATCAACCAGGGCTACCTGACGTCGCTGGACCAGGCCGTCGGGCAGAAACTCACGCGGCCGGTGGTCACCGACCAAGTCCTCACGCTGGTTCATCTGGAACAGGCCGAGGTGATTCGCAAAGGTGACCAGGTGGTAATTTCCGCCAGCAGCGGCGGCCTGAACGTCAGGATGCCGGGCGAGGCGCTGTCAAATGGCGGCATGAGCGAACAGATCCGCGTCAAGAACCTCAACTCCAATCGCGTGATCAAGGCGCGGGTCACGGCACCAGGCCAGGTCGAGGTGGCGCTATAGATGACTGGAATCAAATGCCAGCTTTTCCTACACTGTGTGCTGGATATTGAGCCGTACAGGTTTATTGTCAATCGAGCCTAAAGTTTGCCTGGGTATGGCCGAAAACATGGCAAGCGTCCAAATACCCAGAGGTTTTTCAACATGGTCATTGATTTCAGTCGTTTGAATAACACCCCGGCCTTGCCCGGCAATACGCGCACCGCCGGTGCCAAGGACAGCGTAGAGGCCAAGCCGCAGCCCTTGCCTGCCAAAGCAGAACAGGCCGCCGCCAGCCAGAGTGGGGAATCGGTACACCTGAGCAATGAGGCTCAACAGTTGCAGAAGGTCACTGACTCGCTGCGCGATCAACCCGTCGTCAATAAAGCCCGCGTGGCCGAGTTGAAACAGGCTATCGCCGATGGCAGCTATAAAGTCGACAGCAACCGTGTAGCCAGCAAGCTGCTCAACTTCGAAGCCGAGCGCTAGGCAAACGCCTGCGCTGGGCTTTTGGACGCTTAAAACCAAAGGCCAGCCATGCACCACGACGAACATTTGCTCCAACTGATCATTGATGATCTGGCGCCGACGCAACAATTGCTCGAGCTGCTCAAGGAAGAATCACTGGCCTTGTACGGCCGGGATATGCCCTTGCTGGAAGAAATCCTGGCGCGCAAACAGTCCCTGATTGTCTTGCTCGAACAGCACGGCAAAAAACGCAGCGAGATTCTGATCAGCCTGGGCCTGCCCGCCGATCATGATGGCCTGGCACAACTGGCCAGCCACTCCTCAGTCGGCGATCAACTGCTGGCACAAAGCAAAGAACTCAATCATTTGCTCGCCCAGTGCCAGGAAGCCAACCTGCTCAACGGCCAGTCGATCCAGCTTCAGCAAGCCACCACCGCCAATCAGTTGCGCATACTGCACGGCGGAGAGCCTCCGGCCCTGTATAACGCCCAAGGCTCCACCTCACGCCTGATCAAACCAAGCACCCGCAGCCAAGCCTGACGCCGGTTTACAGCGCGACCTATCCAAGGCGCGCTACATACTGGCAAAATGCCGGTTCTTGCGTGTAGTCGTATTTTGTCTGGAGATGGAAGAACCGTGTTCAACGCCCTTAATGCGGAAGATGCACCGCAGCCACCCAAGGTGCTCACCACGCCTCTGGAAATCGCCAGCACGTTGCGGATGCTGCAAGAAAGCCATGACCCGCTGATCATCACTTTCCACGAACGTAGCCAGCGCTTCCAGAGCTACCTAGTGGACATCGACCGGGACAGCAAGACGCTGGTACTGGACGAAATGATTCCCCGCGACGGTGAACGCTATCTTGAGAATGGCGAAGCCTTCCGTATCGAAGGCTTCCATGAGGGCGTCCGGGTTGCCTGGGAAAGCAACGGCACCTTGACCATCAGCGAGAAAGGCGGCCACCGCATCTACAGCGGCAGCCTGCCCGGCGAAGTGGTTTACCATCAAAGACGCAATGCCTTCCGCGCCGCACTGAAACTCGCGCAATTGGTGGATATTCAGTTGGGTGGCGAGAAGCTCAAGGCCCCTGTCAGCGGTAAGCTGTTGGATATCTCGGCAACCGGCTGCAAATTGCGCTTTGAAAGCGACATCTCTGAGCGTCTGCAGTTGGGCCAGGTCTATGATCGCTTTATCGCTGCCCTGCCCTTCGGCAGCATGACCACCTCTGTGGAACTGCGCTATCTGCACTTCGAAGACAAGATCAACACCACCTTTGCCGGCGTGCGCTTTCATAACATGAGTGGCTTGGTGCAGCGACAAGTGGAACGCTTTGTCTACCAATTACAGCGTGAAGCTCGGCGCTTCGATAAAGACGACGATCTCTAAGCGTTAGACGCTGAGATAAAAAAACGGGCAGATCCTGATGGGATCTGCCCGTTTTTTCGTTCAGGGGCGCGCCCTGCTTAAGTCATGGGGATGTTCGTCCGGGTCTGGTGGCTCGTGCGGCTCTTCGCTCGTCGGCTCATCGGTTTCAGGGGCAGGCTCTGGATCGGGCACAGTGACTTGCATCTGATCCTGTACCACCTGCTCATCCACCCGCGGGTCAAGGGCAGCCACCAAAGGCGAACTGGACATGCTGTCGGGCATCGCCACGTGATGCAGCGGCGCGTCATCGACCTGATGCAGGTTGGTCACCGCCTTGGGGCGAATGCGCCACACCAGGATCAATGCACACAGGCTGAAAAACGCATAGAGCATCTGGCTGCCGAATAGCTTCATTACCACACCGGCCAACAGCGGCCCCACGCTGGCGCCGATCCCGTAGGTCACCAGCAACATGGCCGTCAGCGATACCCGACGATCGCCTTCCACATGGTCGTTGGAAAAGGCCACTGCCAAAGGGTAAAGGCAGAACTGCACCAGCGAACAGAAGAAGCCCGCCACGAACAACACTTCCAGCGGAACCTGCGTCATGATTGCCAACGGCAAGGCCGTCACCGCCAGGCACAAGGCGAAGCAGCGAATCAGCAGCGCGCGGTCATAGCGGTCCGACAACCAGCCCAGTGGCCACTGCACGACCAATCCAGCAAAAATGCAGCTCCCCATGAACAGGCCGACTTGCTCGGTCGTCAGGCCCTGCTGAGAGGCGTACAGCGGTGCCAAGCCGTAGAACGAACCGACGATCAACCCAGCGCCCAACACGGTGCTGAGCGACTGCGGCACGCGCTTGATAAAGAAGCGCGGCTCCATCGGGGCCGGGTGCAGTGGGGCCGGGTGAATGCGTCGAGTCATTGCCACCGGGACCAGGCACAGCGCAAAGCACAACGCCACGAGCATCAACAGCTCAAGCCCAAGATGGGGATGCATGACCAGGATCAGTTGGCCCAGCACCAACCCAAGGTAGGACGCAATCATGTAGCCGCTGAACACTACACCGCGCTGCTTGGCATCCGCCTGCTCGTTGAGCCAACTCTCGATGACCATGTACTGGCACATCATCCCCAGGCCCACGATCATCCGCAGCACGATCCAGGCTGGCAGCCAATCAATCAAACCGTGCCCCAGCACCGCTGCACCGACGATGCCCGCGCAGGTGGCGTAGGCGCGAATATGCCCGACCCGGGCGATGAGGCGGTGTCCGAGCTTGCCGCCCAGCACCAAGCCAAAATAGTTGGCGGCCATCAGCGCACCGACCCACAGGCTGTCGACATTGTCTGCTGCCAGACGCAAAGCCAGATAAGTACTAAGTAGGCCGGAGCCGATCAGCATCATCAAAGAGGCGAAATAAAGGGCTCGAAAAGATTTCCAGATCTGGCGCATCGGCGTTCCGAGCGGCTCCTTGCGGTGAGGGGTAGGGCTATCAGCATGATAGTCCGGGGCGGTTGGATCCGGACAGGCAGCAGGGCCTGTTCCCGGCGATTATTTTGTTTCACAGCTCAGACGCTACGTGGGTGTCTGCGAGGTACATAACCGTGGAGATAAATACATGGCGCACCACCTGTGAACCTTGATAACACGCAAGGTTCGACTGGTATTCGGGTATCTGTACAAAAGGTTTCAATGGAACGCTATGCAGGCTTTGGAAGTTGGCGTGCTTTTCGAGCGCCCAAAACAAAACCCCAACTGCTTTCGCAATTGGGGTTTCGGAATTTAATCTTGACGATGACCTACTCTCACATGGGGAAACCCCACACTACCAT
>NZ_JALJRP010000039.1:0-51228 GCF_024519715.1 Pseudomonas sp. Pse35
CACAGACGCGGGATGGAGCAGTCTGGTAGCTCGTCGGGCTCATAACCCGAAGGTCGTCGGTTCAAATCCGGCTCCCGCAACCAAACATCAAAAAAGGCTACTCGAAAGAGTGGCCTTTTTTGTATCTGGCGAAAAAGTTCTTCTGAAACAATGGCATGGCATCTTTCATGAAACCGTAGACGGTTTGCAGAGTCCATCTCATTGCACGCTATGCTCAATGCTCAAGCGCTACCCCTCTACGACCAATGGCCGCAGTCGCCGCGCCCGGTGATCCGCGTTAATATTTGTAATTATTTTGTCCATAGGGATTGGTAACTTGGCTGGATACCTCCATCCTGTCGCGCACAATCCACGAGGTGATTGATGCGCGCCAACTCGTCTGAACCACAAGACACCGTCACAGCAGAACAACCGATCACTCCCACCCGTTTGCGGTGGCTGGACCTGTTGAGCAAGTACCGCCAGCCCATCGGCCTGGCCGTGACGCTCCTGCTGTTTGCAATCGCCCTGATCGCCTGCCGGCACCTGCTGCTGGAGCTGGACCTCTACGCCCTGCACGATTCGATCCTGGAAGTGCCCAAGCCTGCGCTATTGGGGGCCTTTGCGGCGGCAGTCGCCGGTTTTGTGATCCTGCTCGGCTATGAATTCTCCGGCGCGCGTTATGCCGGCGTGCAATTGCCCGCCAAGACCCTGGCCCTGGGTGGCTTCACCGCCTTTGCTATCGGCAACGCCATTGGTTTGTCGATGCTCTCGGGCGGTTCGGTGCGTTACCGTTTATATGCACGCCATGGCATCGGCGCCTCGGAAGTGGCGCACATGACCGTGTTCGCCAGCCTGGCCCTGGGCTGTGCGCTGCCGCCGCTGGCCGCGCTGGCCACGTTGAGCAACTTGCCAGCCGCCTCCACTTACCTGCATTTATCGCAAAGCCTGCTCGGCGGCATTGCCGGCGCCGTGCTGCTGTTGTCGGCCCTGCTGTGCATCGGCATCTATCGCCGCCGCCTGCCGGAACAGCCCTACCCCGACAACCTGCTGGTCAAGGCCGGGCGCCGCACCCTGCGCCTGCCTGGCCGACGCCTGACTTTCCTGCAACTGATCATCACCGCACTGGACGTCGCCGCAGCCGCTACCGTGCTGTATCTGCTGTTGCCCGAAGCGCCGCCCTTCGGCCCGTTCCTGTTGGTGTACCTGCTGGCCCTGGCCGCCGGTGTGCTCAGCCATGTGCCGGGCGGCGTGGGCGTATTCGAAGCGATCCTGCTGGCGGCCTTTGCCGACAAACTCGGTGCCGCGCCCCTGGCTGCTGCCTTGCTGCTGTACCGCATGATCTACGTGGTGCTGCCACTGTTGATCGCTTGTGTATTCCTGCTGGTCAACGAGGCCCAGCGCCTGTTCCAGACCCAGCAAAGCCTGCGGGTAGCGTCGGGGCTGGCAGCGCCAGTATTGGCCGTCCTGGTTTTTTTGTCCGGCGTGGTCCTGCTGTTTTCCGGCGCCACGCCAGAGATCGACTCACGCCTGGAAAACATCGGCTTCCTGATTCCCCATCGTCTGATTGACGCGTCGCACTTCGGTGCCAGCCTGATCGGTGTGTTGTGCCTGTTGCTCGCCCAGGGCCTGCGCCGGCGGTTGTCGGCCGCCTGGATGCTGACTATGGTGTTGCTGCTGGTTGGCGCCCTGCTCTCGCTGCTTAAAGGCTTCGACTGGGAAGAAGCCAGCCTGATGACCATGACTGCAGTGCTGCTGGCCATCTTCCGGCGCTCGTTCTACCGCGCCAGTCGCCTGACCGAGTTACCGTTTTCGCCGCTGTACCTGGTGGCCAGTGTCTGTGTGCTCGGCGCCTCGATCTGGCTGCTGCTGTTTGCCTATCAGGACGTGCCCTACAGTCACCAACTCTGGTGGCAGTTCACCCTCGACGCCAACGCCCCGCGTGGTTTGCGTTCGCTGCTCGGCGCCGCCGTGTTGCTGGTGATCGTGTCGCTGACCTGGCTGCTGCGCACGGCACGCCCGGTCATCCACCTGCCGACCCCGGAAGAACTGGAGCGCGCCAGCAAGATCCTGATGGCCTCGTCCCAACCTGACGGCGGCCTCGCGCTCACCGGCGACAAGGCGCTGCTGTTTCACCCCAACGATGAAGCCTTCCTGATGTATGCCCGTCGCGGGCGTAGCCTGGTGGCTTTGTACGACCCGATCGGCCCGACCCAACCCCGCGCCGAGATGATCTGGCAGTTCCGCGACCTGTGCGACATCCACCACGCCCGTCCGGTGTTTTACCAGGTACGCGCCGAGAACCTGCCGTATTACATGGACATCGGCCTCACCGCGATCAAACTGGGTGAAGAAGCCCGCGTCGACCTGAAACGCTTTGACCTGGAAGCCAAGGGCAAAGAAATGAAGGATTTGCGCTACACCTGGAACCGTGGCACCCGGGACGGCCTGTCCCTGGAAATCTGCGAACCGGGCAAGGCGCCGATGGATGAATTAAAAGTCATCTCCGATGCCTGGCTTACAGGTAAGAATGTGCGGGAAAAGGGCTTCTCCCTGGGCCGTTTCAGCGATGACTACCTCAAGCACTTTCGTATCGCGATCATTCGCTTCGAAGGGCGCCCGGTGGCCTTCGCCAATTTGCTCGAAACCTACAATCATGATCTGGCCAGCCTCGACCTGATGCGTGCCCACCCGGACGCGCCCAAGTTGACCATGGAGTTCATGATGGTGGGCCTGATTCAACATTATAAGAGCCACGACTACGCGCGCTTCAGCCTCGGCATGGTGCCGTTGTCGGGCTTGCAACCGCGCCGTGGCGCACCGCTGACCCAGCGCCTGGGCTCGATGGTGTTCCGCCGTGGCGAGCAACTGTATAACTTCCAAGGTTTGCGCCGCTTCAAAGACAAGTTCCAGCCCGACTGGGAACCCCGTTACATGGCCGTGCCCGCAGGACTGGATCCGCTGGTGGCATTGGCCGATACCGCCGCCCTGATCGCGGGCGGCTTGACTGGATTGGTGAAACGCTGATGATTCGACGCTCCTGGCGGTATGTATTGGCTTTAGTGGTGCTGCTTGCGCTGATCGCGGCGGGTGGCTTCTGGTACTGGAACCGCCCTGCTCCGCAACCGACCCTGGAGCACTTGCCCCAGGCCGACGGTTCGGTAATGACCCGCGTAACCCCGGCCAGCAACGCGAAAGCCCGCGTGGCCGTGGCGGTGATGGCCGACGAAACCCTGACCGACAGCCAACTGATTGCCCTGAGCCAGGGCGGTTCAGCGCAACTGGTTCAGGTGGTGCTGCCAAAAGATGACTGCGCACTGCAGGAAAAAGCCCTGCAAGGCGCCCTGGCCCAGCTGAAAGGCCCGGCAACCCTGGTCAGCGGCATCGGCCCTGGCGCCGCACTCGCCTGGCGCTGGCTGGCCACCCAGAACGACGACAAGGCCAACGCCATCTCCGTGGGCTTCGCCCTGAAACAGGAAGGCTGCAACGACCCGCTGCCGAAAACCGCCGCCCATGGCAGCTGGCTGGTGGCGTGGAACGATAACCCCGACGATGAAAGCGCCAGTTTCGTACGCGACACACCGCGCGCCACCACCAGCATCAGCGACTACGACATTCATTACCCACAGGTGCTGAATAACGAACTGCGCAAGCAACTGGTCGGTTCGGACAACGGCGGCCTGGCGATTCCGGTAGTGGAAGTACCCGCCGGCCAAGCCAAGGACACCGTGACCCTGTTCCTCTCCGGTGACGGCGGCTGGCGCGACCTGGACCGCGACGTGGCGGGCGAGATGGCCAAGATCGGCTACCCGGTGGTGGGCATCGACACCCTGCGCTACTACTGGCAGCACAAGACGCCAGAGCAAAGTGCCAAGGACCTCACCGAGCTGATGCAACACTACCGGCAAAAGTGGGGCACCAAGCGCTTCGTGCTGACCGGTTACTCGTTCGGCGCCGACGTATTGCCGGCGATCTACAACCGTATGCCAGAGAACGAACAGCAACGGGTGGACGCGATCATCCTGCTGGCCTTCGCCCGCACCGGCAGCTTTGAAATCGAAGTGGAAGGCTGGCTGGGCAACGCCGGCAAAGAAGCCGCCACCGGCCCGGAAATGGCCAAGCTGCCGCCTGAGAAAGTCGTGTGCATCTACGGCGCCGAAGAAGTCGACGAGAGTGGCTGCACCGACAAGACCGCCGTGGGCGAAGCCATGAAGCTGCCGGGCGGGCATCACTTCGATGAGAACTACCCGGCGCTGGCCAAGCGGTTGGTGGATATTATCGTCAAGCATCAGGCCAAAGCCGAATAATTCCAGCTTAATCCAAGACCCAATGTGGGAGCGGGCTTGCCCGCGATAGCGGTGGCTCAGTCACAGTAGCGTTGACTGACACTCCGTCATCGCGGGCAAGCCCGCTCCCACAGTGGTACGTGGTGTTGATGAAAACTAGCGCGGTTCGATGTGCGCAATCATCAGTTGCACCGTCTCATTGCCACGAAATTCATTCACATCCAGCTTGTAGGCCAATTCCACCCAACGCACCGTCGGGTTTGGCCACACTTCGCGGTCCACACCAAAGGCGATGCCATCGAGCTTCACCGACCCGCATTCGCTCTTGAGCACCACTTTCAAATGCCGCTCACCCACCACCCGCTGCTCCACCAACTGGAATACCCCGTGAAACAATGGCTCGGGAAAGTGCTGCCCCCACGGGCCGGCATGGCGCAGGGCGCGGGCCAGTTCCAGGTGAAACTCTTCCACCGCCAGGGTGCCGTCTGAAAGCAGGCGACCGGTGAGGTCTTCTTCGCGCAGTTGCCGGCGCACTTCGGCATCGAAGGCTTGCGCAAACAATGGGAAGTTGGCCTCGGGCAAAGTCAGCCCCGCCGCCATGGCGTGGCCGCCGTACTTGGTGATCAGGTTGGGGTGCTGGCTGGCGACGACCGCCAGCGCATCGCGGATATGAAAGCCTTGCACCGAGCGTCCAGAGCCCTTGAGCAGGCCATCACCGGCATCGGCGAAGGCGATGGTCGGGCGGAAATAACGCTCCTTCATACGTGACGCGAGGATCCCGATCACCCCTTGGTGCCACTCCGGGTCAAACAGGCACAGACCGTACGGCATCGACTCCACCGGCAGGTCCTTGAGCTGGGCCAGGGCCTCGCGTTGCATGCCTTGCTCGATGGATTTACGGTCCTGGTTCATGCCGTCCAGTTGCGCGGCCATTTCCCGTGCGGCGGCGAAGTCCGTGGTAAGCAGGCATTCAATGCCCAGGCTCATATCGTCCAGGCGCCCGGCGGCATTCAGGCGCGGGCCGAGGATAAAACCCAGGTCGGTGGAGGTGATACGCGCATGATCACGCTTGGCCACTTCCAGGATCGCCTTGATCCCCGGCCGCGCCCGACCGGCCCGAATACGCTCCAGCCCCTGGTGCACGAGGATGCGGTTGTTGGCGTCCAGCGGCACCACGTCAGCGACGCTGCCCAGGGCCACCAGATCAAGCAGTTCACCGATGTTCGGCTGGGGCTTGTTGTCATACCAACCCAGGCTGCGCAACCGTGCACGCAGGGCCATCAATACATAGAAGATCACGCCGACGCCGGCCAGGGCCTTGCTGGGAAATGTGCAGCCCGGCTGGTTAGGATTGACGATGGCGTCAGCGGCCGGCAGTTCATCGCCGGGCAAGTGGTGGTCGGTCACCAGCACCTGCAACCCCGCCGCTTTCGCCGCCGCCACGCCTTCGACGCTGGAGATACCGTTGTCCACGGTGATCAGCAACTGCGGCTCGCGCTCCAGCGCCACCGCGACGATTTCCGGGGTCAGGCCGTAGCCGTATTCGAAGCGGTTGGGCACTAGGTAATCGACATGGGCCGCGCCAAGCAAACGCAGGCCCAGGGTGCCCACGGTACTCGCCGTGGCGCCATCGGCGTCGAAGTCACCGACGATCAGGATGCGCTGACGCTGCTCCAGGGCCGTCACCAGCAAGTCCACCGCGGCGTCGATGCCCTTGAGCTGCTGATAGGGAATCAACCGCGCCAGGCTCTTGTCCAGCTCGGCCTCCGACTGCACCCCGCGTGCGGCGTAAAGGCGGGTCAACAGCGGCGGCAGTTCACCGAGAAAAGGCAGGACGGCGGGCAATGGGCGGGGATCGATACGCATGGGGTGACGGGAGCTTCTCTTCTAATACATCGGTTAAACACAGATAGTGAACGCAACAAGATCAAATGTGGGAGCTGGCTTGCCTGCGATGCATACGACTCGGTACATCAGACACACCGAGTGGATGCCCTCGCAGGCAAGCCAGCTCCCACCTTTTCAACCGCGCTCGCCGACCAGCCATTGCAGTTGCACTTCATGCTGGCCACGGTCATCGGTCACAAAGATCGTGCCTTCGCTGATCATCACGTCCCACTTGATCACCCGCGGCATGTCCTTGGCCAGGGTCTCCAAGACTTCCTGGGGCACGGCAGCGATGTGCACGTTTTTCAGGTTGTTGGCCACCGGCACCACCTTGCCTTCCCACACGCGCAGGCTGCCATAGGCCAGCAGGCTGGTGCGTTCGGTGCGGCGCGAGCACCAGGTCAGGCGGTCGGCATCCGGCTGGCCGACTTCGATCCAGTGCAAAACCCGATCATCCAGGCTCTTTTCCCAAAGGGCCGGTTCGTCCACATCCGACAGGCCACGCCCGAACGCCAATTGCTCGTTGTACCAAAGGGCGTAGGCCAGCAGGCGCACGGTCATGCGCTCTTCGGTTTCCGAAGGGTGGCGGGCGATGGTCTGTTTGACGCTCTCGTACACCGAGCGGTCGAGGTCGGTGAGGTTGAGTTCGAATTTGTAGGTCGTGGACGGCTGGGCCATGAACGGGCTTCTAAAGACAAGGAAAGGCGGCCAGTCTAACCGATGGCGAGGGCATTGAACGAATACTGCGCTGCATCCGCGCGGCTCGCCTATGTTAAAAAGCAGTACATCAACATCCCGCGCTTGTAAGGATCCCCATGTCGCTCACTGCCAAACCACTTGCCGGCCTGAAAGTCATCGAGCTGGGCACTTTGATCGCCGGCCCGTTTGCCTCACGCATCTGCGCCGAATTCGGCGCCGAGGTGATCAAGGTCGAATCCCCGGACGGCGGCGACCCGCTGCGCAAATGGCGCAAGCTGTATGAAGGCACTTCGCTGTGGTGGTTTGTGCAGGCGCGCAACAAGCAGTCGCTGACCCTCAACCTCAAGCACCCTGAGGGGCTGGCGATCCTCAAGCAACTGTTGGCCGACGCCGACATCCTGATCGAAAACTTCCGCCCAGGCGTGCTGGAGAAACTCGGCCTGAGCTGGGAAACCCTGCACGCCCTCAACCCCAAGTTGGTGATGGTGCGCCTCTCGGGCTTCGGCCAGACGGGGCCGATGAAGGACCAGCCGGGGTTTGGCGCGGTGGGCGAGTCCATGGGCGGCTTGCGCTATATCACCGGCTTCGAGGACCGCCCGCCCGTGCGCACCGGTATCTCCATCGGCGACTCGATTGCCGCGTTGTGGGCAGTGATCGGCGCGCTGATGGCGCTGCGTCACCGCGAAGTCAACGGCGGCCTGGGCCAAGTGGTGGATGTGGCGCTGTATGAAGCCATCTTCGCCATGATGGAAAGCATGATCCCCGAGTTCGATGTGTTCGGGTTTATCCGTGAGCGCACCGGCAACATCATGCCTGGCATCACCCCGTCCTCGATCCACACCACCGCAGACGGCAAGCATGTGCAGATCGGCGCCAATGGCGATGCGATCTTCAAGCGCTTCATGCGGGTGATCGGCCGTGACGACCTGGCGAACGACCCTGCACTGGCCAGCAATGACGGGCGTGACGCTCGCCGCGACGAGCTGTACGGCGTGATTGATCGCTGGGTCAATTCGCTGTCGCTCGACCAGGTGATTGAACATCTGAATAAAGCCGAGGTACCCGCCAGTCGCATCTACAGCGCCGAAGACATGCTGGGCGACCCGCAATTCCTGGCCCGGGAAATGTTCCTCAAGGCGCAGTTGCCGGGCGGCAAGGATTTCAAGATGCCCGGCATCGTGCCCAAGCTCTCGGACACACCGGGCAGTTGCGAATGGGTCGGCCCGCAACTGGGTGAACACAACAGCCAGGTGCTCAATGCCCTGGGCTACGACGCAGCGGCTATCACTCGCCTGCGCGAGGATGGCGCGATCTGACAAATCCCAGGCAAAAAGAAACCCCGAGCAGTGGGGAGACAACTCGGGGTTAAACGTGGTCTACAAAAAGACCCGCACAGCAAGCGACAAGCACCGGAGCACAATGCCTGCTCTTGCTGTTACAAACTCTGACTAACCACCTTGTAGGAAGGTTCCGAAGAAAAATAATGTTTCATGCCAGTGCGCCGCCACGGGTTTGGGAGGCGTTGCGCAAGGCAGCGATGACTGAAGGTTCCAGGCGCCCTTCGGCGATTTTAAGGTCGCGGAGCAGGCAATCCACCACATCCACCAGCGCGCGCTTGTCGCTCAATTGCGCACGATCGACTTCACGTTCAACCACGATGGCGCCACCGGGGTTCTTCACGGTTACCAGGCAGTCGTCGCGCATACCGGCAGAGGTCAGCGTAACCTGATAAGGGCTCAGTGCTTGGCTGAGCAATAGGTTGATACTTTCCATCTCGATCACCACTCAATCATTCGAAAAAGGTTCGAAAAACAAAAATGTCACGAAGAGGCTGACATTCAAGTGACCCGTGCTCAAAGCAGAAAGTTCTACCTTTTGTGTAATCCACTGCTTGAGGAAAACGAGCATGCACGGAAAAGATGACAGAGAAAAAACAACGGCGCACAGGCTAGAATCCCTGGATTGTCCCGGGAGCCTGCCTTGAGAGCTGCGTCTGAACCGCCCTTGCGTATCGTGATTGCCGACGATCACCCGATTTTCCTGATTGGCCTGCGCGCCGTGCTCGAACGTGACCCGCATATCAGCATCGTCGGCGAGGCCAATTCCCCCCAGGCCCTCAGTGCGTTGTTGCAACACTGTGCCTGCGATGTGGTGGTGACCGACTTCATGATGCCCGTCGAGCCCCAAGCCGACGGGCTGCGCTTGATCGAGCAACTGCGCCGGCACTATCCGCACCTGCCCATTGTGGTGGTGACCATGCTCAACAATGCCGGGTTGTTTCATTCCATCCTGGCATTGGGTGTGATGGGCCTGCTGAGCAAGGCCAGCCTGGCCGATGAGCTGCCCCAGGCGATCCGCCAGGTGCGCCAGCAACGCACCTATGTGGCCCAGACCATCCGCCAGGCGCTGAGCCTGGCCGGGGAAGTCGGCGCTGATCGCCTGCACTCCCAGGAGCACCTGTCACCCCGGGAACTGGAGGTGATTCGCCTGTTGGCCAGTGGCATGACGGTGGGCGAGATCGCCGCGCACCTGCATCGCAGCAAGCAGACCGTCAGCGCGCAAAAAGTCAGCGCCATGCGCAAGCTGGGGCTGGCCAACGATGCCGCCCTGTTTATTTACGTGCAGGAACACGGGCTGGCCTAGCCTGGAACGCGATCCATTGCTTGAGCGCCGCGGCGTCCATCGGCCGGGCGATAAAGCAGCCTTGCAGCCACGCCGCGCCCAGTTCGCCCACAGCGTGATAGTCGGCGGCGGTTTCCACGCCGGTGACCACCACGGCAACGTCCAGGCGCGCCGCCATGCTCATGGCGCCCGCTACCACAGCGGCCTTGCGGTCATCATTGGCCATCCCACAGGCAAACGCCGGGGGAATTTTCAGCTCGGTAAAAGGCAGTTCCAGCAAATGCTGCAGGCTGGTGCCGCCCATGCCGAAGTCGCCGATGGACAACTGGCAACCCAACATGCGCAAGCGCAGCAAGCCGGTGGCATGGGCGCTGTCGGTTTTCAAGGTCGAGGTTTCCACCAGCTCCAGCGTCAGGCTATGGGCGGGTACACCGTGCAACTGCAGCAGACCTTGCAGCACCTGGGGAAAGTGCTCGCGCTCCAGCATGCGCCCGGGGATGTTCACGGCCACTGGCAGCACCTGGCCGCTTTCGCCCATCACCTGGTTCGCCAGGCCAAGCGCCTGCTCCAGCACGTGCCAGGTAAACGCCTCTTCCATGCCGGCAAACTCCAGTACCGGCAGGAACTCGTCAGGCAGCAACAGCTCACCGTCCGGCAACTGCCAACGCGCCAGCGCCTCCACCCCTTGCAACACACCGGCCTGACTGACGATGGGCTGGTACCAGACCCGGCCACAGGCAGCGATAGTCGCCTGGCTGACATCCGCCGAGGGCGGCAGTTGTTCCCGCTCGCTCAAGCCCAACAGTTGGCGCACGCGCTCCCAGGACAGCACCGGTGGCCCCGGGCGAAAATGAACCTGGCAATCGCTCAGGAGTTGCCCGATCAACTTGGCCGAAGCCGGCTTGGGCAAACACGCCAAGACCTTGAGCCCCAATTGGCAGGCCATGTTCGCCACACCTTCCAGCACGTCGGGCTCGGCGTTGCTGAGCAGGATCAATACTTGGGCCAGGCGGCGTTCCGCCAACTCGCGGATCAATTCCAGGCCATCGCCCTGCTCCAGGTACAAATCGCAGATGGCGATATCCACCGGGCCTTTGCTGTCCAGAGACTGGCGGGCGGTTTCGACCGTTTCCGCGGCCCGTACATTGAACACGCCGTTGGCATTGAGCATCTGGTGCAGAGCCATCAGTTGAAACGGGTTGTCTTCGAGGATCAGGACGTTCAGGGATCGCATGGGTAAGGATGTCGGTACAGGGAAAGTCCTGCACAGTAGCCACATGCTGTGGTGTACCCCATAGGACGTGTCCTAAAAGCTTGCTTAAATGTGGGAGGGGCAAGTCTTGTCGGTCAAGCGCAGATCTCCTGTGGGAGCTGGCTTGCCTGCGAAGGCGGTGTGTCAGTCGCTACATCTGTTACTGCACTACCGCTATCGCAGGCAAGCCAGCTCCCACATTTGATCGTCGTTGCCTTGAGCATTGCGTTCGCTTAGCTGATCGGCATTAAGGTGTCAGGCATCCAGATAGGGTTGCAGGTCGCGACGAAACGCCTTGAGCACCTCGGACAAGCGCAACCAGGGTTCTTCAAGCTCGGCGCCGCGCTGCTCTCGGGCGCATTGCTCAAGGGCGACACAGGCCTTGGCCAGTGGCAGTGCGTCCACCAGCGAGCAAATGCCCTTGAGCCGGTGCAGCGATGCATTCAAGCGTGCCACGTCGCGCTCGGCCAGGGCTCCCGCCAATACCTCGTGTTCGTGGTCCAGGCTCTTGGCCAGTTCCTGCAACATGCTTTGCAGCACCGGGCCATCGGCCTGGGTCATGGTGCGCAGGGCCTGGATATCGAACGAACGCTGGGGCGCCACGCGGGCCAGCACTTGGGTCCAGTGTTCCAGGGTCACCGGCTTGACCAGCAGCTCATCCATACCGGCGTCCTCGCAGCGGCGTTGTTCATCTTTCATGGCGTTCGCGGTGCAACCCACCAGCGCGCTACGAGGCCGTTGCTCCTCGGCTTCGAGGCGCCGTATCGCCGCACTCAAGGCATAACCGGACATGCCGGGCATCTGGCAATCGGTGACCAACACGTCAAAACGCTGCTCACGCCAGCATTGCAACGCGGCCTCGGCCGACTCCAGAGCGACCACTTGATGACCGAGGAACTGCAACTGCTGCGCCAGCACCAGGCGGTTGGCCGCCAAATCATCCACCACCAGTACCGACAGGCTACGCCCCGTCGGTGACAACGTCGCGGTGGGCGTTGCCGGCACATCATCGGTGCTGACCCGGTCCAGGCGCAGGTCAATGCACACCACCGTCCCCTCGCCCACCACGCTGTCGAGGTGAATGCTGCCGCCCATCAATTCCACCAGTTGCTTGCAGATACTCAGGCCCAGACCGGTGCCGCCGTGTTGCGCAGCGGTCAGGGCGCTCACTTGGGTAAACGGCTTGAACACCCGCGGCTGTTGCTCGGCGCTGATGCCTGGGCCGCTGTCCTTGACGCACAGGTGCAGGTATTCGCTATCGGTCTCATCCCGTTGGCAGGTCACGCTGAGGTGAACCCCGCCCCGCTCGGTAAACTTGAGCGCATTGCCCAACAGGTTGTGCATCACCTGGCGTAACCGCAGCGGGTCGAACCAGTAATAACCCTGAGCAGCCGGATCAAACGCCAGGGTCAGATGCAGGCCTTTCTTTTGCGCCGTGGCTTCGAACAGGCTCTGGATACCCTCGAAAAAGCGCTTCAACTCAGTGGTCTGTGGCGCCAGTTGCAGGTGGCCGGCTTCGATCTTGGCCAAGTCCAGGCTGTCGCCCATCAGCGCAATCAGCTCGCGCGCCGAACGATGGGCCACCTGCAGCGCCTCGGAAACCGGCTGGCCGCTTGCCAGACAACGCTCTTGCTCCAGTTCGAGCAAGCCAATGATGGCAGTCATGGGGGTGCGAATCTCGTGGCTCAAGGCCGAGAGAAATGCACTTTTGGCGTAGTTCGCTTCGTCGGCGGCCTGGCGAGCGTCCATCAACTGGCGCTCCAGGTCTTTGCGTTCGTTGATATCGATCCAACCGCCCAACAATCCCTGCAGACGGCCCTGGGCATCAAAAAAAGGCACGGTCCACTGGTAGACGTGATAACTGCCGCCGTTGAGCTCCAATTGCCGGTCGACAAACAACGGCTGCTGCGTGGCCAATTGCTCCATGTGGCCTTCGTGCAGCCGCGCCGCTGTGGCGTCGGGCACGACCTTGCTCTCCATCAGCGTCAGGCCCTGGATCAGCTCCAGCCGGGTCGCCAATTGCTGTTCATAACTTTTATTGCAGGTCACCAGGCGCCCGTCCAGGTCGCGGACGAACAGCGGGTTGGGCATGCCGTCGAGCAGTGCGCGCTTGAACGCCAACTGGTCATTGAGCCGTTGCTCGGCCTCCAGCCGTTGGTGAATCTGGCGCTTGAGCCGGCTGTTCCACACCAGCGACACCAACACAAACAGCAGCGCCGTGGCCACCGTCCAATAGGCCCATGGCGGTACCCGTTGCCAGGCCGGCAGCGGAATCGCCACGGCACCGATCCAACGCAAGCGCAAGGCACTCAACTCAGCCACCGGCAGCGCCTCCAGGGCCTTGTTCAGAATGCTCAGCAGCTCAGGCTGGTCCTTGCGCACCGACAGGCAGTTGGACGACCACTTGCCATCGACACTGCGGCCGATACGCAGGCCATCTTCCGGGTAACTCTGCACTTCCACTTCAGTTTGAATGGTAGCGGCCGCCTCGCCCCGTCGTACCAGCTCACGGGCCTGGTTGTAATTGTCCACCAGGCGCAACGTGATGTTCGGATGCGCATGGCGAATATCATTTTCCAATACATGACGTGCCGGCAGCGCCAGCACCTTGCCGTCCAACTGCTTCAAGCCGGTGAGCGGCGCGGCATCGGCACGCTCGACAAACACCCAGCCGGACCCACCATACCCATGGCTGAAGTTGAGCACTGTGCTGCGCTCGCGGTTAACGGCCAGGGTCGTGTTCATCTGCGCCCTGCCTGTTTCCAGCCATTCCAGGGTTTGCGCGGTGGAGTGCACCTCTTCAAAGATAAATTGCAAACCGGTCATGCGCGTGATGCGATGCAACAAATCCACATTCAAGCCAACCCAGTGGCCATCCTTATCCTTGAATATGTACGGAGACATCTGCTGGGCCACCACCACGACATGGGGATGCTCGCGCACCCAGGCCTGTTGCGACGCCGACAACGCAATGCGCTCACCACTGATACCGACGCCGAGCCCGGTGGTCCAGCGCGCGAGGATTTCACGCTGCACCGACTCGTCGAGGCTTGCCAGCGCGCGATTCATCATGGCCCCCAACAACGGATCTGCCTGGCGGGTGGCGAAGGCAAAACCGATGGGCGCCAGCCGGCTCTGCTCCTTGATCTGCAACCCCAGGTAAGGCCGCAGCGATTTATAGGCGCGCACAATCACTTCGTTGCCGATAAACGCATCGACGTCACCTTGCTTCAAGGCTTCGAGGCCGCTGTAGAGGTTAGGGGCGAGCATGATGTGGCTGTCGGGATACGCCGCGTGCACCTTCTGCACGTTGGCGTAGCCGTCGAGCAACACCAGCTTCTTGCCGGCCAGATCGTCGCCTTGGGTATCGTCGCGACGCAGCACCACCACCGAGCGGTCGGGCATGTAGTCCGGGGTGAATTGCAGGCCGGGTACGTCACGCTCGTAACCATTGGCACTGGTGAGTATGTCGATGGTGCCGTTGCGCAGCGCTTCGACCGCCTGGGCGCGCTCGGAAAAGCCCAGCACTTGCATGGGCACACCCAGCCGTGCGCCAACCAGGCTCAAATAATCGGCGCTGATGCCCTGGTAGCGATTGCGGTCACGGGTGATATCGATCGGCTGGTAGTCATCTATCGAGATGCCCACTTTGAGTGTCCGATGCGCCGCCAACCACTGCTGCTCCGTCGGCGCCAGCGGCATAGGTTCAAGCGGGATAAACGCCGGCACCAGTTTGAACGGCAGGCTGACGGCGGCCAGGCTCATGGGCACCTGGATGAGCCACAACAGGCACACCAGCTTCAACGTCCATTGGATCAAAACCTGCACCGGTTGGGTTTCCTTGATTGGGCGACTGGGCAAGTATGGCTCGCCAGAATGAAAAAGCCCGTCACGAGGACGGGCTTGGCCGACTGCAAAAAAGCTGAATGCATACCTGTAGCAGCCTGATATCCGCCTCATGGTCAGCGGGTGAGTTAGCTGAATGTGGGAGCCGGGCTTGCCCGCGATGCAGACGCCTCGGTATTCAGTCGTACCGAGGCGCCTGCATCGCAGGCAAGCCAGCTCCCACACAAACCCGCTACCCCATTCTTGATTAGAGCGGCTTGCCCCGATTGCCATGCTGGCTGACGAACGCCTGCACCGCCTTCAGGTCATTGGCCAACACGGTGCAGCGCTCTTCGCGCTCGAACAGGTCGGTCAAATGTTCCGGCAGATCCAGCGCCTTGCCAATGCCGGCTTTCTCGACCGCTTCCGGGAACTTGACCGGGTGTGCGGTACCGAGGATCACCATTGGAATATCCAGGCTGCGGCGGCATTCGCGGGCGGCTTTCACGCCGATAGCCGTGTGCGGGTCGAGCACTTCGCCGGTCTCGGCATAGACCTGCGCGATGGTTTCGCAGGTCTGCGCATCGTCCACGGCCAGGGAATCGAACAGCTTGCGGGTTTCGGTCCAGCGCTCTTGCTCGACGCTGAAACCGCCACCTTGCTTGAAGCTGTTCATCAACTCGGCCAGGGCTGCGCCGTTACGACCGTGCATGTCGAACAGCAGGCGCTCGAAGTTCGACGACACCATGATGTCCATGGACGGCGACAGCGTGGCGTGCAGGGTTTCCTTCACATACTGGTTGCCGCTCATGAAGCGATGCAGGATGTCGTTGCGGTTGGTGGCGACGATCAACTGGTTGATCGGCAGGCCCATGTTGCGCGCCAGGTAACCGGCAAAAATGTCGCCGAAGTTGCCGGTCGGCACCGAGAACGACACCGAACGCGCCGGGCCGCCCAACTGCAGCGAAGCGTGGAAGTAGTAGACGATCTGGGCCATGATCCGCGCCCAGTTGATCGAGTTCACCGCCACCAGGCGTGTGCCCTTGAGGAAGCTCTGGTCAGCGAAGCTGTTCTTGACCATTTCCTGGCAGTCATCGAAGTTGCCTTCGATGGCGATGTTGTGGATGTTCTCACCGAAGATGGTGGTCATCTGCCGACGTTGCACTTCCGACACGCGCTTGTGCGGGTGCAGGATGAAGATGTCGACGTTTTCGCAGTGCTTGCACCCTTCGATGGCCGCCGAGCCGGTATCGCCGGAGGTAGCACCGATGATCACCACGCGCTCGCCACGTTTTTCCAGCACGTAGTCGAGCAGGCGACCGAGCAGTTGCAGGGCGAAGTCCTTGAACGCCAGGGTCGGGCCGTGGAACAGCTCCAGTACCCACTCATTGCCGTTCAGTTGGCGCAGGGGCGCGATGGCGTTGTGGGAAAACACGCCATAGGTTTCTTCCAGAATCTTCTTGAAGTCCGCATCCGGAATGCTGCCGGTCACGAACGGGCGCATCACTCGGAAAGCCAGCTCGTGATACGGCAGGCCGGCCCAGGAGGCGATTTCTTCCTGGGTGAAGCGTGGCAGGTTTTCCGGCACATACAGGCCGCCGTCGGTGGCAAGGCCTGCCAGCAGAACGTCTTCGAAATTCAGGGCCGGTGCCTGGCCGCGGGTGCTGATGTAACGCATGACTGGCTCCTCTAAAACATTCTCGAACAGGGGCCGCCGAATGGACGGGGCCCCTGGAACAAATCGGTTAGTTCAAGTGCTCGACGCGAATGCGCACCACCGGGCCGACCACGCCTTGCAGGGCTTCGAGGGCATGGATGGCATCGTTGATGTGCTGTTCGAGCACGCGGTGGGTCAGCAGGATCATCGGCACCTGGCCGTTTTGCTCCTCGACTTCCTTCTGCATGATCGACTCGATGTTGATACCGCGCTCCGACAGGATGCTGGCTACCTGGGCCAACACGCCTGGATGGTCCTGGGCCTGGATGCGCAGGTAGTAGGCACTTTCGCAGGCTTCGATCGGCAGGATCGGGTGGGCCGACAGCGAGTCCGGCTGAAAGGCCAGGTGCGGCACGCGATTTTCCGGGTCGCTGGTCATGGCGCGAACCACGTCCACCAAGTCGGCGATCACCGACGACGCGGTCGGCTCCATGCCGGCACCGGCGCCGTAGAACAAGGTAGAACCGGCGGCGTCGCCGTTGACCATCACCGCGTTCATCACACCATTGACGTTGGCGATCAGGCGGTCGGCCGGGATCAGCGTCGGGTGAACCCGCAACTCGATGCCCGCCGGGGTGCTGCGCGCCACGCCCAGGTGCTTGATACGGTAGCCCAGGGCTTCGGCGTAGTTGACGTCGGCGGTGGTCAGCTTGGTGATGCCTTCGGTGTAGGCCTTGTCGAACTGCAGCGGGATACCAAAGGCGATGGAGGCCAGGATGGTCAGCTTGTGGGCGGCGTCGATGCCTTCCACGTCGAACGTCGGGTCGGCTTCGGCGTAACCCAGGGCTTGGGCTTCGGCCAGCACGTCTTCGAAGGTACGGCCCTTCTCGCGCATTTCGGTGAGGATGAAGTTACCGGTGCCGTTGATGATGCCGGCTACCCAGTTGATGCGGTTGGCGGACAGGCCTTCACGGATCGCCTTGATCACCGGGATACCACCGGCCACCGCGGCTTCGAACGCTACGATCACGCCCTTCTCGCGGGCCTTGGCGAAGATCTCGTTGCCGTGCACGGCGATCAGCGCCTTGTTGGCGGTGACCACGTGCTTGCCGTTCTCGATGGCCTTGAGCACCAGCTCGCGGGCCACGGTGTAGCCGCCTACCAGCTCGATAACGATATCGATCTCAGGGTTGGTGGCTACGGCGAACACATCGTTGGTAATCGCAATACCGGTCGTTTCGAACTGAGGCTTTGGCGAACGCGTGGCAATCTGCGCCACTTCAATCCCGCGACCTGCGCGGCGGGAAATTTCTTCAGCGTTACGCTGAAGTACGTTGAAGGTACCGCCACCGACGGTCCCTAACCCACAGATGCCTACTTTGACCGGTTTCACTGAAGAACTCCCCATGAAACGGCCGACGCTAGGTCGGCCGTGAAAACAGCCGCACAACTGCGGCTCTCAATTAATGACTCGCCGACGGTTCGGCGGGCCATGATCGTCAAAGGCTCAACGATAAATGCTTACTTGGCACCCAGTGCCAGTTTGGCAACTTGCGGCGCCGGCTGGTAGCCCGGAATCACCTGGCCGTCGGCCAAAACGATGGCCGGTGTACCGTTCACACCAATGGACTGGCCCAGGGCGAACTGCTTGGAAACCGGGTTGGCGCATTTGGCCGATTTGATTTCCTTGCCGTCGACCATCTTGTCCATGGCCGCTTTCTTGTCGGCCGAGCACCACACCGCCTGCAACTGCTCGTCACCCGGCGAACCCAGGCCCTGGCGCGGGAAGGCGACGTAGCGCACTTCCACGCCCAACTTGTTCAGTGCCGGGATTTCAGCGTGCAGCTTGTGGCAGTACGGGCACGTGGTGTCGGTGAACACGGTGATGTGGGTCTTGGTCTCGCCAATGGCGGGGTACACCACGGTTTCCGCCACCGGGATACCGTTGATCAGCTTCGACACGCCCAGGCGCTCGGCCTTCTCGGTCAGGTTGACCGGCTTGCCGTCCTTGAGCTGGAACAGGTAGCCCTGCACGATGTACTGGCCATCGGCGCTGGCGTACAGCACACGGCTGCCCTTGAGCTTGACTTCATACAGGCCGGCCATGGGGCTGGCGCTGATGCTTTCGATAGGCGTGTCGAGCGCCAGGTTGGCCAGGCTCTTGCGAATGGTTTGCTCGGCCGCATCATCGGCGACCGCAAAGGTGGAAACCAACGCAATGGCTGCGGCGGCAATAATCTGGGTCAAGCGCATGGGAACTCCTGAAGGCAGAGGCAGGGACGGGAGCAGAATACTGATCTGGAACACAACGGGTGCCGTCCCCTTTGCGAACCGGCAAAGCCTACCACAGTTGGGCGGGAGGGCAGACCGCCACAGCTAAAATGGGCCATTTCTGACGGTTTTATCCGCGCGGGTGGTGCTTGGCGTGCATGTCCTGCAAACGTGCGCGTGCCACATGGGTGTAGATCTGGGTTGTGGATAAGTCGCTGTGCCCAAGCAGCATTTGCACCACGCGCAAATCCGCGCCGTGGTTGAGCAAGTGGGTGGCGAACGCATGGCGCAAGGTGTGGGGCGACAACGCCTTGCCGATCCCGGCCACTTTGGCCTGGTGCTTGATGCGGTGCCAGAAGGTCTGGCGGGTCATCTGCTCGCCGCGCTGGCTGGGAAACAGCACGTCGCTGGGGCGCCCACCCAGCAGTTCGTGGCGCGCATCGCGCATGTAGCGCTCGACCCACACAATCGCCTCCTCGCCCATCGGCACCAGCCGCTCCTTGCTGCCCTTGCCCATCACGCGCAACACGCCCTGGCGCAGGTTGACCTGCTCCAGGGTCAGGCTGATCAGTTCGGTGACGCGCAGGCCGCAGGCATACAGCACCTCCAGCATGGCACGGTCGCGCTGGCCGATGGCCTCGCTCAGGTCCGGGGCCGCGAGCAGGGCATCGACGTCGGCTTCCGACAAGGATTTGGGCAACGGCCTGCCGAGTTGCGGCATGTCGATTTGCAGGGTCGGGTCGACGGCAATGAGTTTTTCCCGCAGCAGGTAGCGATAAAAGCCACGCACGCCGGAGAGGAATCGCGCAGTGGAGCGCGGTTTGTAGTTCTGCTCCAGGCGCCAGGCCAGGTGATCGAGGATCAACTCGCGCCCGGCATTGATCAGTTCGAGGTTTTTCTCCTGCAGCCAGCCGTTGAACAGCGCCAGGTCGCTGCGGTACGCCTGGCGTGTGTTGTCCGACAGGCCTTTTTCCAACCAGAGGGCGTCGAGGAAGCGGTCGATCAGGGGATGGTCAATGGCAGGCATGGGCACTCAAGCGACTTAGCACAAGGCAATACGCGTATTATTTAAGGAACTGTGACAAGAGCCATTAGTCTTTCATAGCCCGCTATTTCAAGGAACAGGAAGCTTTAATGAACGAACAACAGATTTTGTTGGCTTTTGGCGGCATTGGCGTGGCCGCACTCGGCTGCCAGTGGCTGGCCTGGCGCCTGAAACTGCCAGCGATTCTGTTTCTTCTGCTGAGCGGGATTCTGGCAGGGCCGATACTCGGATGGCTCGACCCGCAGGAAATGTTCGGCCCTCTGTTGATGCCATTGGTGTCATTGGCAGTGGCGCTGATCCTGTTTGAAGGCAGCCTGACCCTGCACCTGTCGGAATGGAAGGAAATCGGCAGCGTTGTCCACCGGCTGGTCACCGTCGGCGCACTCTCGACCTGGGCGGTGATCACCCTGGCCACCCACTGGCTGCTGGGCTTCGACTGGATGCTGGCGCTGCTGTTCGGCACCCTGACACTGGTCACCGGCCCGACGGTGATCGTGCCCATGTTGCGTGTGGTGCGCCCCAAAGCCTCCATCGCCAATATCCTGCGCTGGGAAGGCATCGTCATCGACCCGATTGGCGCACTGCTGGCGGTAGTGGTGTATAGCTTCATCATCGCCAGTGCGTCGGGCGATGGTTTGAGCCACAGCCTGCTGACCTTCGGCGGCGTCATCCTCTGCGGCAGCCTGTTCGGCATCGCCGGTGGCTGGGTACTGGGGCAGATCATGCGCCGCCAGTGGCTACCGGAATACCTGCATAACCTGGCGACACTGGCGGGCGTGCTGGGCATCTTCATCGCCTCCAACCAGGTGATGCATGAGTCCGGCCTGCTGGCGGTCACGCTGATGGGTATGTGGATGGCGAACATGAAAGGCGTGGATGTACGGCACATCCTGCACTTCAAGGAAAACCTCAGTGTGTTGCTGATTTCCGGGCTGTTCATCCTGCTGGCGGCACGCCTGGACCTGAACGCCATGATCGCCCTGGGCCCGTTCGTGTTGATCCTGCTGTTGATCATCCAATTCATTGCACGCCCGCTGAACGTGGCGCTTTCGACCTTTGGCTCCGGGCTGAACTGGCGCGAGCGCGCGCTGCTGGCCTGGATCGCCCCAAGGGGAATCGTGGCGGCGGCGGTGTCAGCGATCTTTGCGATCCGCCTGGATGAGGCCGGCCACGAAGGTGCGTTGTTGCTGGTGCCGCTGACCTTCGCGGTGATCATCGGCACCGTGGTGCTGCAAAGCGCCACGGCACGCCCCTTGGCCCGCCTGCTGAAAGTCGCCGAGCCGGCGCCCAGCGGCTTCCTGATCGTGGGTGCGAACGGCCCGGCGCGGGCGCTCGGCAAGGCGTTGCAGCAGTTGGGCAGCCGCGTACTGCTGACCGACTCAAGCTGGGAAAACATCCGCGCCAGTCGTATGGAAGGCTTGCCCACCTACTTCGGTAACCCGGCCTCCCAGCATGCCGAGTCCCATCTGGACCTGGTCGGCCTGGGGCATCTGCTTGCGCTCTCGCCTTCTGGCGAACTGAATGCCTTGGCCACCATGCGTTTTCGCCATGACTTCGGCCATCGCCTGTTCGCCCTGGCCAGCAGCCAGGAAAACCGTCGCACCGACAAGCACAAGGCCAGCCATGAACACCGTGGCCACTTGCTGGGCAGCCAACCCTTGAGCTACACCAAATTGGCCAGCCTACTGGGCCAAGGCGCCGAGTTGTACAGCACTAGCCTCACCGACGGCTTTGGCTGGGAGCAGTACCAGGCGTTGCACGGGGAGCGCGCCACCTTGCTGTTTGCCCGGGACACCAGCGGCTGGGTGCATGTGGTCTCGCCCGAGAGTAACTTGAAGCCTGTAGCGGGCTGGACCTTGCTGGCAGTGATTCAACCGCAGGCCAGCACCGCCGAGTAATCAGTCAACAAAGCCAGGCAGTACCGGGACAGGGCGTTTATCTGCGTCAATCGCGACGAAACTGAACACGCCCTGGATCGCCTTTTCACGGCCATCAGCGCTCATGCTCTCAACGAACACCTCCACCTCGACCTTGAGGCTGGTGTTGCCGACTTTGATCACCCGACCGATCAGCTCAACGATAGAGCCGGCCGGGATCGCGTGATTGAAGTCGATACGGTCGGTGGAGACCGTCACCAAAGGCAAGCGACAGAAACGCGTGGCGGTGATGAACGACACTTCGTCCATCCATGCCAGGGCGGTGCCGCCGAACAGGGTGTTGTGGTGGTTGGTGGTGGGCGGGAACACGGCCTTGGTCACGTGGGTAACGGACAGGTCGGTGCGACGCTGGATTTCTTCGAGGCGGGTGGTCATGGGTCAATACCAACAGATAGGCAAATTTCAGGCACAAAAAAGCAGCCCGTAGGCTGCTTTTTTCTGCATCGGGAAGCTGGACTTAAGCCAGTTTTTCCTTGATGCGAGCTGCTTTACCGGACAGGTCACGCAGGTAGTACAGCTTGGCTTTACGTACGTCACCGCGACGCTTGACGGCCATGCTGTCGATTTGCGGGCTGTAGGTCTGGAAAGTACGCTCTACGCCAACACCGTTGGAGATTTTACGAACAGTGAAAGCACTGTTCACACCACGGTTACGCTTGGCGATTACCACGCCTTCGAACGCTTGCAGACGCGAACGGTCGCCTTCCTTCACTTTCACCTGAACGACAATGGTGTCGCCCGGGGCAAAGGTAGGGATCTCTTTGGTCATCTGCTCTGCTTCGAGTGCAAGGATGATTTTGTTAGTCATGCTGTGCTCCTAAGGTAAGTCAATGGACCTACCATCGATACGTTGTTAACTATCGTCCCGCGCGAGGATGTATTCCTCGAGCAGCTTCTTCTCTTCTCCAGAAAGCGAGCGGCTTTCCAGAAGATCGGCGCGTCGTTCATAGGTCCGACCAAGGGACTGCTGTAAACGCCAACGCCGGATGTGTGCGTGATTGCCACTTAGCAATACGTCGGGAACACGCTGATCCACATACACCTCCGGACGGGTGTAGTGCGGGCAATCCAGCAAACCATCCGTGAAGGAATCTTCCTCCGCGGAGTCCGCATGCCCTAAAGCTCCGGGCAGCAGTCGTGTAACCGCATCTATCAGGACCATCGCCGGCAGCTCGCCGCCAGACAGGACATAGTCCCCAATCGACCACTCTTCATCGACATGAGCTTCAATAAAACGCTCGTCAATGCCTTCATAGCGACCGGCAATCAGGATCAAACTTTCCTCATTCGCCAGTTCGCGTACCGCCGCCTGTTTCAGCTGACGGCCTTGAGGGGACAGGTAAATTACCTTCGCCTTCTCCCCGGCGGCTGCCTTGGCCTGAACCAACGCATCTTCCAGGGGTTTGATCTTCATCACCATGCCCGGGCCACCGCCAAATGGGCGATCGTCCACAGTGTGATGTCGATCCGTCGTGTAGTCTCGCGGGTTCCAACAGGTGAGCTGCAACAGCCCCTGTTTCACCGCCCGACTGGTGATGCCGTACTCGCTGATGGCGGAAAACATCTCGGGAAACAAACTGATCACTTCAATGCGCAAATTAGCCACGCTTAGAAGTCCGCGTCCCATTCCACCTTCATCTCGCCCGCGGCCAGGTCGACGGCCAACACGCATTGCTCGGTATAGGGCAACAGGCGTTCACGGTCATCCAGGCTGCCAGCGCAAGGCTTGACCACCATTACATCATTGGCGCCGGTTTCCAGAAGATGATCGATTTTCCCCAGCAATTGCCCGAGTTGATCAATAACCTTCAGACCTTCCAGCTGGTACCAGTAGTACTCGCCGTCGGTCAATTCAGGGAACAGGTTGCGCGGCACGCAGATCTCATAACCGGCCAGAAGGCGAGCTTCTTCACGGTCATCAAGACCCTTGAGCTTTGCGACCAGGAACTTATCGCTCCCGCGTCCACTGACCAGCTCGACCTGTTTCACACTCCCTTCGCGCTTGAGCGTCCAGGTCTTGTACTGCAACAGGTTTTCAGTCGGATCAGTAAAGGAATACACCTTCACTTCGCCGCGAACGCCATGAACAGAGTAAATCTTGCCGATAACGATCAAATCATCAGCAACAGCTGGCGTCGCGTTCATATTGCTCAGGCTGCGGCCTTAGCCGAGTCCTTCAACAGTTTTGCAACGCGCTCGGATGGCTGTGCGCCAACGCTCAGCCAGTAGGCTACGCGCTCTTGGTTCACGGACAGACGAACTTCTTGACCACGAGCAACAGGGTTGAAGAAACCAACCTGTTCCTTGTGCGAACCGTCACGCGGGTTGCGGCTGTCGGTTACGGTCAAGTGGTAAAACGGGCGCTTTTTGGAGCCGCCAAGGGCAAGACGGATTGTTAGCATGTGAACATCGTTCCTGTAGTCGGTGCTGCAAATCTAAATGCACAGCGGGCATAGGTGCCCGAAAGGCCGCATATTCTAAGGAATATCCGGACTTTTGCAAATGTCTTTTTCTGGCGCCTATCAGCGTGCCATTCAGATCTGCTATAGAGCCGTCGGTTAAAACGGCGAGTCAGCGCCCGCCAACGGCGGGTTTGCTGGAGATCCCACATCCTTGTGGGGCGGAGCGCAAGCAAGGCTTGCGCTCGAATACTTTACATTTTAGGCATGCCGCCGCCGGGCAACATACCGCCCATGCCGCGCATCATCTTGGCCATACCGCCCTTGGCGGAGAATTTCTTCATCATCTTCTGCATCTGCTTGTGCTGCTTGATCAAGCGACCGATGTCCTGCACCTGGGTGCCGGAACCCATGGCGATCCGGCGCTTGCGCGAACCGCTGATCAGCTCAGGGTCGCGGCGCTCGGCCGGGGTCATGGAATTGATGATGGCTTCCATCTGCTTGAACTGTTTCTCTGCCGCGCCCTGGGCGTTGCCCATTTGCGCCAGGTTCACACCGCCGATGTTGGGCAGCTTGTCCATCAGGCCGCCGAGGCCGCCCATGTTCTTCATCTGTTGCAGCTGGTCGCGGAAGTCTTCGAGATCGAAGCCCTTGCCCTTCTTCAGCTTCTTGGCCAGTTTGTCGGCCTTGTCCTTGTCGAGCGTGGCTTCGGCCTGCTCGATCAGGCTGAGCACGTCACCCATGCCGAGGATGCGCGAGGCGATACGCTCAGGGTGGAACGGCTCGAGCGCTTCGCTCTTCTCGCCCATGCCGATGAACTTGATCGGCTTGCCAGTAATGGCACGTACCGACAGCGCGGCACCGCCACGGGCGTCGCCGTCGACCTTGGTGAGGATCACGCCGGTCAGCGGCAGTGCGTCACCAAAAGCCTTGGCGGTGTTGGCCGCATCCTGGCCGGTCATGGCGTCGACCACGAACAGGGTCTCGACCGGGTTGATCGCGGCATGCAGCGCCTTGATCTCGCCCATCATCTCTTCGTCGATGTGCAGGCGACCGGCGGTATCGACGATAACCACGTCGATGAACTTGAGCTTGGCTTCTTTAATAGCCGCGTTGGCGATGTCGACCGGCTTCTGGCTCAGGTCGGACGGGAAGAAGGTCACGCCCACTTCGCCCGCGAGCATTTCCAACTGCTTGATGGCCGCCGGACGGTACACGTCGGCCGATACCACCATCACGGATTTCTTCTTGCGCTCTTTGAGGAAGCGCGCCAGTTTGCCGGCGGTGGTGGTTTTACCCGCACCTTGCAGGCCCGCCATCAGCACGACGGCTGGCGGCACGGCACTGAGGTTCAGGTCTTCGTTGGCCGCGCCCATCAGGCTTTCGAGTTCGGCCTGGACGATCTTCACAAAGGCCTGGCCCGGGGTCAGGCTGCGGGACACTTCGGTGCCGACCGCACGCTCCTTGACCGAGTTGACGAAGTCCTTCACCACCGGCAAAGCCACGTCGGCTTCCAGCAACGCCATGCGCACTTCACGCAGGGTGTCTTTAATATTGTCCTCGGTCAGCTTGGCCTTGCCGGTAACGTGGCGCAGCGTCTGCGAGAGACGGTCAGTCAAGTTTTCAAACATGCGCGATCCTTTCAGGCCCTATTCATCGAAATGCAGGTAGACCGAGGTAATGGCGGCCCAGGCTGGGGGAAATCGCTATTAAAAACAGCGTTCGCCGAGCCTGCGGCGTGGGCAGGTCGCGGATTATAGCGAAGACTGCGCCCATGCACACCCGCTGTCTGGCCCGGGAGTCTTTCGTGCAACGCAGGTGTGTGCCAAACTCAACGCCTTTCGGGCTTGCCTACCAGGATTTATGCTCCCCTTGTCACCCAGTTTGCTACCCAGCCTCGCCGCCGCCATTTTGTATGCCGCTGCGACTCTCTATCAGGGCACTCGTCTGGCCCAAGGCACCAAAGCGGACAAACGTCTGCTCGTCGGCCTTGGCGTGCTGGCCCTGCTAGCCCATGCCGCCAGCCTGTTCACCCACCTGATGACCCCGGTCGGCCTGGGCCTGGACTTTTTCAGCGCCGCCAGCCTGATCGCCGCGGCCGTCATCGCGCTGACGCTGCTGGCCTGCTACCGGATTCCGGTGGAGAACCTGCTGGTGCTGCTATTCCCCCTGGGAATGCTCACGGTGCTGCTGGCGCAGTTCACCCCCACCGGCACCGTACAGGTGATCGACGAGGAGCCGGGCATCCTCGCCCACATCCTGCTGTCGATCCTCGCCTACGGCATGTTCACCATCGCGGTGTTCCAGGCCCTGCTCCTGCTGCTGCAGGATCACCAGCTCAAGCACAAGCACCCGTCCGGGCTGATCAAGAACTTCCCGCCGCTGCAAACCATGGAAAGCCTGCTGTTCGGGTTCCTGTGGGCCGGCTGGACCCTGCTGTCACTGTCGCTGATCTCCGGCTGGCTGTTCGTCGAAAACCTGTTTGCCCAGCACCTGGTCCATAAAACCTTGCTGGCGTGCCTGGCGTGGGTCGTGTTCAGCGTGCTGCTGTGGGGGCGCAACCGCCTCGGCTGGCGCGGGCACAAGGCCATCCGCTGGACCCTGGCCGGTTTCTGCCTGTTGATGCTGGCCTATTTCGGCAGCAAGCTGGTTCGCGAATACATCCTGCATATCTGACGGGCAGTGATCATGGACAACTTGCCCTTAGGGCCGATGCTCGCCGTAATTGCCCTGCTGATTTTGTGGGCGGCGCTGTTTACTGCCATAGAAGCTGCGCAACAACACCTGCTGGCCCTGCGCCCTGGCACCCGCCAGGGCGACAAGGCGGCCGCACGCCTGAGCTTCCCGCGCCATAGCCTGATCCTGTGTAACAGCCTGTGCCGCGCCGCCGTGGTGATTCTCTGCACCCTGCTGGCGATCTATGCCTGGGCAGAGAACGGGCCCTGGCTAGGCTGGCTGATTTCCTGCGCAGGGCTGCTGGTGCTGGCCGACTACCTGCCCCGCACCCTGGCTACCCGTCACCCCCAAGCAGTGCTGGGCTTTGGCAATACATTGCTGGGCGTGCCGCTGAAAATCCTTTACCCGCTGGCCTGGCTGCTCAATGGCATCAGCCAGCTGTTATTGCGCCCGTTTGCGCGCAAATCCGGCGTGGTGAAAAACAGCGACGAGCCCCTGCCCGACCATGATGACGACCCAGAGCCCGACACCGACGCCGACCGCACTCCCGGCCTGCCAGGTATCCATGCCCTGGACAACATCACGGTCAACGACATCCTGGTGCCGCGCAGCGAAGTGGACGGCATCAACCTTGATGAGTCGATAGAAGACATCATCGAACAGTTGCGCACCTCACCGCGCACCCGCCTGCCCGTGTTCCACAGCGACATCAACCAGGTGCAGGCCGTGCTCAATACCCGGCAGGTCCAACACCTGCTGCCCGACGCCAGCCTGACCAAAGAGGCCCTGCTCGCCGCCTGCCACGAGCCTTACTTCGTGCCGGAAAGCACGCCGTTGCAGCTGCAACTGCTGAATTTCCACAAACAGCAGCGGCGCCTGGGCATGGTGGTGGACGAGTACGGTGAAGTGCTGGGCATTGTCACTTTGGAAGATATTCTGGAAGAGATCGTCGGCGAATTCGAAAGCGATCAGGCGGTGGATAACCCGCATATCGAAGCCCAGCCCGATGGCCGCTACATCATCGACGGTGCTGCCTCGATCCGTGAACTGAACAAGAGCCTGGGCTGGCACCTGCCCAGCGACGGCCCCAAGACCCTCAACGGCCTGGTGACCGAGGCGCTGGAAACCATTCCCGATTGCGCGGTATGCCTGAAAGTCGGCCGCTATCGCCTGGAAATCCTCGAGACCGAGGACAACCGGGTGAGCAAAGTATTGATCTGGCATACCAGCCACGTGCCAGTGGCCGCCTGACCTCAGCAGGCTCAACCCGGTCAATGTGGGAGCTGGCTTGCCTGCGATGCAGGCGACTCGGTCCTTCAGTTGAACCGAGGTGATGCTATCGCAGGCAAGCCAGCTCCCACATTGATCCAGTTCCAGGCCATAGATCCTCACCAGCCCCTTGTTGGATCCTTAGCCCCCTTCCTATAATCCCTGCGGCTTACCCAAGCCCCGCCAGACCGCGTGCTATCCGCACCCAGCGTGTCCTGGCACCGCCTTACCATGTCCGACCGGTGTTTGCTCCCATCCCGAGCCGCCCCGCGCACAACCCTGATCCATGGGTGTTCGACCAATAATAATCCGCGTCCAAACGCGCAATAACCGTCAGGGATAACGTCATGAGCACCACCTACCAAGAGGCTGCGAGCGCCGCACCTGCCAACTCGACCGCCCGCGTCGCCACCGCGAGCATCGTCGGCACCGCCATTGAGTTCTACGATTTCTACATCTACGCCACGGCTGCCGCCCTGGTGATCGGCCCGGTGTTCTTCCCACAGACCTCCGGCACCGCGCAGATGCTGGCATCGTTCCTGACCTTCGGTATCGCTTTTATCGCCCGCCCTCTGGGGTCGGCGTTGTTCGGTCACTTCGGTGACCGTATCGGCCGTAAATCAACCCTGGTGGCTTCACTGCTACTGATGGGTGTATGTACTACCTTGATCGGCTTGCTGCCGGGCTACGACAGCATCGGTGCCTGGGCACCGATCCTCTTGTGCGTATTGCGCTTCGGCCAGGGCCTGGGCCTTGGCGGAGAATGGGGCGGCGCGGCCTTGCTGGCGACCGAGAATGCTCCCAAGGGCAAGCGCGCCTGGTTCGGCATGTTCCCGCAACTGGGCCCGTCGATAGGCTTCCTGGCGGCCAACGGTTTGTTCCTGATTTTGGCCATGAGCCTGAATGACGAGCAATTTCGCAGCTGGGGCTGGCGCATTCCGTTCATCCTCAGCGCTGCGCTGGTGATGGTGGGCCTGTATGCGCGCCTGAAACTGCATGAGACGCCGGTGTTCGCCAATGCAGTGGCCAAGGAAAAACCAGTGAAAGTGCCGCTGGTGGAACTCTTCAGCCAGCATTGGCTGCCGGTACTGCTGGGCGCCGCGTCGATGGTGGTGTGCTATGCGCTGTTCTATATCACCACGGCGTTTTCGTTGAGCTATGGCGTTTCCACCTTGGGCTACAGCCGTGAAACCTTCCTCGGCCTGCTGTGTTTCGCGGTGCTGTTCATGGGGCTGGCGACACCGCTGGCCGCCCTGGCCAGTGATCGCTACGGGCGCAAGCCGGTGCTGATTGTAGGCGCGGTCCTGGCGATTCTGTCGGGCTTTACCATGGAACCGCTGCTGACCCATGGCTCGACCTGGGCCGTGGCGCTGTTTCTGGCGTTGGAGCTGTTTTTGATGGGCGTGACCTTCGCACCGATGGGCGCCCTGCTGCCGGAATTGTTCCCGACCCGCGTGCGTTATACCGGTGCATCGGCAGCGTATAACCTGGGTGGGATCGTGGGGGCCTCGGCGGCGCCGTTCTTCGCGACCAAGCTGGTGGCGATGGGTGGTTTGAGTTATGTCGGGGGATATGTATCGGCAGCAGCGTTGCTGAGTTTGATTGCGGTGCTGTGCCTGAAAGAGACGCGGGATAACGACTTGAACAAGGTCGCCTGACCCCATGCTCGTTCCCACGCTCTGCGTGGGAATGCAGTTAGGGACGCTCTGCGTCCCCAAGCGCGACGCAGAGCGTCACAAGAGGCATTCCCACGCAAAGCGTGGGGACGAGCGTGGCGGCTTAGAGCTCTACAACAACTGCTTGGGAAGCACGGGTCGCCTTGGCCCGAGCTGCTTCAATCGACTCATCCCGCGCCAGTGCCACGCCCATGCGGCGCTGGCCGTTCACTTCAGGTTTGCCAAACAGACGCAACGCTGTATCCGGCTCGCTCAGCGCGGCGCCGAGGTTGGCGAATGCAGTCTGGGTGGATTGCCCTTCCACCAGGATCACCGCCGACGCCGAAGGCCCGAACTGACGGATCAACGGGATCGGCAGGCCGAGGATGGCGCGTGCGTGCAAGGCAAACTGCGACAGGTCTTGGGAAATCAGGGTCACCAGGCCGGTGTCATGGGGGCGCGGCGACACTTCGCTGAACCACACCTGATCGCCCTTGATGAACAATTCCACGCCAAACAAGCCACGGCCGCCCAAGGCTTCGGTCACGGCTTTGGCAACGCGCTCGGACTCTGCCAGGGCAATCGGGCTCATGGCCTGCGGCTGCCAGGACTCCTGATAGTCGCCCTTCTCCTGACGATGGCCCACCGGCGCGCAGAAAGTGGTACCGCCGATGTGGCGCACGGTCAGCAGGGTGATTTCGTAGTCGAAGTCGATAAAGCCTTCGATGATCACCCGACCCTTGCCGGCACGCCCGCCTTCTTGGGCGTAGTCCCAGGCTTTCTGCACGTCGTCGGCGCTGCGCAAAAGGCTCTGGCCCTTGCCCGACGAACTCATCACCGGCTTGACCACGCACGGAAAGCCCAGGTCCTGGACGGCCTTGCTGTAATCTTCGAAGGTATCGGCGAAGTGGTACGGCGAGGTCGGCAGGTCCAGTTCTTCGGCGGCCAGGCGACGGATGCCTTCACGGTTCATGGTCAGCGACGTGGCACGGGCGGTCGGGATGACGGTAAAGCCTTCGGCCTCCAGTTCCACCAGAGTGGCGGTGGCGATGGCTTCGATTTCCGGCACGATGAAATGCGGCTTCTCCGCCTCGATCACCGCACGCAATGCGGCCCCGTCGAGCATGTTGATCACATGGCTACGGTGCGCCACCTGCATGGCCGGCGCATTGGCGTAGCGATCCACGGCAATCACTTCAACGCCCAGGCGCTGCAGTTCGATTACCACTTCCTTGCCCAGCTCACCGCAGCCACACAGCAAAACGCGGGTCGCGGTTGGCGACAATGGAGTTCCGATTCGGGTCATCTCAGGTCCTCAGGGGAGCGGATCATGGGGGAGAAAGGCGGGCATTTTACATGAACTGTAAAAATTGGCCTCAGTTGGCGACTGCCCGCCGGCGGATGCGCCAGGCCATGATCAGCCAGACCACGGTGACACCGGCGAACTTGGACACCAACGCCGTGCCCGCCACCGCTGGGGTCAGTGCGCCGATCAGGCCGAAAAAGATAAAGGTATCGAGGGGAATGCTCAGCGCCGAACTTATCCACAGGCGGTCATGCAGCGGGCGCTTGGTGATGCTGAAAACCAGCCAGTCGATGCACTCGGACACCGCAAACGCCGTGGCACTGGCCAGGGCAATGGACGGGTCGGAGGTGATATAGGAGAGCACCAGCGCCGCGAGCATGGCGATGATTGCGCCATGGCCGAAGCGGGTTTGCACCATGTCGCGCAGGATAAATACCAGGCCACCCCAGGCGGACCAGATGACGTCCAGGTGTGGGGCGGTGGAGAAGGCGAAGTTGATCAGTACGACGCTGCTGATATAGGCGATCAGGAAAAACATGGAGGATGGACCTGTGGGCAATGCCGCACAGGGTACA
The DNA here is from genome assembly GCF_024519715.1 of Pseudomonas sp. Pse35. Classification (NCBI taxonomy): domain Bacteria; kingdom Pseudomonadati; phylum Pseudomonadota; class Gammaproteobacteria; order Pseudomonadales; family Pseudomonadaceae; genus Pseudomonas; species Pseudomonas sp. Pse35. The sequence goes on from NZ_JALJRP010000039.1 coordinate 31,341, forward strand.
CAATTACAAGGATGTCGTCTGGCAGGGCCTCATCGCAGGCAAGCCAGCTCCCACATTTGAAGGTACTCACACATCAAGGGTGGGAGCTGGCTTGCCTGCGATGGCGGCCTGTCAGGCGCCAGATTTCCCAGGGGTCATCCACACTATCCCACTCGCCACCGCCCGCTCATGGCACAACCCCAGCACCAGCCGGCGCTCGGCGTTGTCCATGCGGCTCCAGCGCGTAATCTCATCCACATTGCGCTGACAGCCGGTGCAGATATCGTCGTCGTCCAGTGCGCAAATACTCACGCACGGCGAGGCAACAGGCCGTTCAACCGTACTCATTCTTCCTGCTCAACCAGATCCCGCGCGTAACGCTGCGAGTTATGCACATAGTGCGCAGCGCTGGCTTCGAGCATCCGCTTCTGCGCCTCGGTCAGCTCACGCACCACTTTGCCTGGCGAGCCCATGACCAGCGAGCCATCGGGGATTTCCTTGCCTTCACCGATCAGCGAGTTGGCGCCGATGATGCAATGCTTGCCAATCTTGGCGCCGTTGAGCACCACTGCGTTAATACCGATCAGGCTGTAGTCGTCAACGGTGCAGCCGTGCAGCATGGCGTTATGGCCGATGGTCACGCCGGTGCCGAGGGTCAGCGGGTAACCCATGTCGGTGTGCATCACGCTGCCGTCCTGCACGTTGCTGTTCTTGCCGATCAGGATCAGCTCGTTATCGCCGCGCAACACCGCGTTGAACCAGACGTTGGCGCCCTCCTCCAGCTTGACCTTGCCTACCAGCGTGGCATTCGGTGCAACCCAACTGTCGGGATGGGTCTCGACGCGGGCGTCGCCCAGGCGGTATTTCATGGTTTTTCCTCACGGCATGCCATTTGAACGATGGCTTATAGATTGATGAAGCTCTTGGGCGGCTGGTGCAGGCTGATCTTGGCATCGTCATAGAGCAGGTTGATCAGCTCGACGATCATGATCGCTGTCAGCCCCCAGATTTTGTATTCGCCGAACCTGTAGCTTGGCACGTACCAACTACGGCCCTGGTAATCAATGCGGTGGGTATGTTCGCGTGGGTCCTGTCGGAAAAAATCCAAAGGCACGCTGAAAACGGCGGCAATCTCGGCGTCGTTGGCCAGGTATTCGACGTAATCGGGGATCACACCTACATAGGGCGTTACGCGGATGCCGTGCAGGGAAATCAGCGGGCTCAACGGGCCTATGACCTCAACCAGCCCCGGCGGCAGGCCGATTTCTTCTTCGGCTTCGCGCAAGGCGGTAAAGATCAGGTCCGGGTCTTCAGGGTCGCGGCGCCCGCCGGGAAAGGCCACTTCGCCACCGTGGGTCGACAGGCCGCTGGCGCGCAGGGTCAGGATCAGCTCGGGTTCGTCACTGCGGGTAATCGGCACCAGCACCGCAGCCTCGGGGAAACGCCCGTCGGTTTCCAGGGTATGGGGGGTGTGGTTGCTTACCCGGCGAAGTAGCTCGTCCAGCATGAGTCATCTCGGTCTGTTGGCTACCTTGCATCATGCACCAAAGCGTGCACGCGCCCAACCCCAAAACCGCAGGGCTGTCGCTAAACGACAACTTGCAGGAACGCCCGGCACCAAGCCAAGATGTGCCCATTGTCCAGGAACCCCAGCATGAATTTCTGCAGCCAGTGCGGCAAACCGGTGACCCAACGCATTCCCGAAGGCGACGCACGCCTGCGCTATGTATGCGACCACTGCTCGACCATTCATTACCAGAACCCCAATATTGTCGCCGGTACCCTGCCGGTATGGGGCGACCAAGTGCTGTTGTGCCGCCGCGCCATCGAGCCACGCCTGGGTTACTGGACCCTGCCCGCAGGCTTTATGGAAAACGGCGAAACCGTCGAGCAGGCGGCCATGCGTGAAACCCTGGAAGAAGCCTGCGCCCGGGTGCGCAACCTGAGCCTCTATACCCTGATCAATGTGCCGCACATCAGCCAGGTGCATATCTTCTACCGCGCCGAACTGATCGACCTGGACTTTGCCGCTGGCCAGGAAAGCCTGGAAGTGAGGCTGTTCGACGAAGCCGATATCCCTTGGTCCGAGCTGGCTTTCCGCACGGTCGGGCGTACCTTAGAATGCTTCTTCGCTGACCGTCGCCAACAGGCATACCCGGTACGTAGCGAATCTGTGCCACCGCTGTCCAAGCCCGCCCAATAACAAGCCGGCCAATGTCGCCAAAGGGATACCGTTTCAATGCGTTGGTTGCTTGCTCTGATCTGCCTGTCGTTCGCCACGCTGTCCCCGGCCTCCACGGTGCAAACCCTTGGCGGTAAAACGGTCGAGAAAGTCCTGGTGCTCAAGTCCGCCCACCAGCTGCAGCTGATCAACGACGGCAAGCCGTTCAAGACCTATCGCATCTCCCTGGGCAAGAACCCCAAGGGCCACAAGCTGATCGAAGGTGACCGCCGCACGCCCGAAGGCCTCTACTGGATCGACTGGCGCAAGACCAGCGACCGCTTCAACCTGGCCATGCACATTTCCTACCCGAACATCAGCGACGCCGCCCGCGCCCGCCGCGAAGGCGTAAAGCCGGGCAGCATGATCATGATCCACGGCACCCCCGACACCGAAGACTACCCGGAACAGTGGTTCCACACCCTGGACTGGACCGACGGCTGCATCGGCATGCGCAATGTGGATATGCGCGAAGTGTGGAACCTGGTCAAAGACGGCACCCTCATCGAGATTCGGCCGTAATCGCGTGCCGTTCGTAAAATAATTCGAAAATAATTCCTGCCCCAGGCAGCGCCTGCCGGTGAATACCAGTTCACCGCGCGGGACCCTGCACTTGTGCGCGCCACAAAGACCTCTCTAATACCACTTGATACCAAGCCCCATTAAAGTGCCCTGAAACCGGGATTTTCACCGTTTTGGCAGCATTGACATGGTATTTAAGTGGTATTAGTTTTCGGCCATTACCGGGCGACAACATTCCAATAACGCATCGGAAACCTGACAGATGAATCCCATCCTGGCCCTGCGCCCCGACGACAAGCAATCCACGCCGCTGTACCTGCAACTGGCCCGCAGCCTTGAAGCAGCGATCCATGCCGGCCAGTGGAAATCCGAACAGGCCCTGCCTTCGGAACGCGCCCTCAGCGAGCAATTGAGCATCTCGCGGGTCACCGCCCGTAAAGCGCTGGAAGTGTTGCTGGCTCAAGGGCTGATCCGTCGCAGCCAAGGCTCCGGCACTTTCATCACGCCGCGCCTGGAACAACCCTTGTCGCGCCTGTCGGGGTTCAGCGAGATGCTGCGGCTCAAGGGGTTTGTGCCGACGTCTCAGTGGCTGGAGCGCGACATCACCCCGCCGACCCATGAAGAACTGATCCGCCTGGGCCTGTCGCCCACCGACAAAGTGGCGCGCCTCAAGCGCCTGCGCAAAGCCGACGACACGGTGATGGCGATTGAAATGACCGCCATGCCGGCCTCGGTGCTGCCCCATCCCCAGGCCATCGGCAATTCGTTGTACGAATACTTGGAAAGCATCGGCAAGCCCATCGTGCGCGCCTTGCAGCATATCCAGGCGATCAATGCCTCGGATGAGTTCGCCGCGCTGGTCGGCATCGCCCCCGGCACCGCCATGCTGCTGATGACCCGCGTGGGCTACACCGCCGACAACACGCCGATTGAGATCACCGACACCTACTGCCGCAACGACTACTACGACTTTGTCGCAGAGCTGCGCCGCCATGACTACTCCGCCTGAATGCGAACTTAGAGAACTGCCCATGACTGAAGACAATATCCTCACGCCCAGCGGCTGGATGCGTGGTCGCTTGGTGCATGAGCACGGCAAGGTTGTCGCCATTGACGGCACGCCGTGCGACCCGGCCGACAACGACCTGCCCTACCTGTTGCCGGGCTTTATCGACCTGCATGTGCATGGCGGTGGCGGCGCCGACATCATGGAAGGTGCGAGCGCCTTCGAGACCATTACCCGTACCCACGTGCGTTTTGGCACCACCTCGCTGCTGGCCACCACCATGACGGCGCCGGTGGAAGAAATTTCCCGCGTGCTCGGTGAGCTCGGCACGTTCTGCGAACAGCGGCCAGCCGGCAGCGCCCGCGTACTCGGCGTGCACCTGGAAGGCCCCTACATCAATCCGGGAAAACTCGGCGCCCAACCCAACTTCGCCCACACCGCGTTGATGCAAGAAGTGGAAGCCTACCTGCGCCTGGCGCCAATCCGGGTGATCACCATCGCCCCGGAAATCGCCGGCCACGACGGCCTGATTCGCGCCCTCAGCCAACGCGGCGTGCGCATGCAGATCGGCCACACCCTGGGCAGCTATGAAGAAGGCGTTGCCGCCCTGGCCGCTGGCGCCACCAGTTTCACCCATTTGTACAACGCCATGAGCCCGCTGCATCACCGCGAACCCGGCATCGTCGGCGCCGCGCTGGCCCACGCCCAGTACGCCGAGCTGATCCCGGACTTGCTGCACGTGCACCCCGGCGCCATGCGCGTGGCCCTGCGCTCGATCCCGTGCCTGTATTGCGTCACCGACTCCACCGCCGCCGCCGGCATGCCCGACGGAGAGTACAAGCTGGGCAGCCACACCGTGACCAAATGCCTGGGCGGAGTGCGCCTGGCCGACGGCACCCTGGCCGGCAGCACGCTGACCATGGATCAGGCGCTGCGCAACCTGGTGAAAATCGGCCTGCCAATCAGTGAAGCCTCACAACGCCTGTCGCAATTTCCTGCGGACTACCTGGGCCTGGAAGAACGCGGCCGCCTGCAACCGGGCAGCTTTGCCGACTGCGTGCGTCTGGACCGCTCCCTGACACTCACCGACGTAATGGTCGAAGGAGAAACCATTGACTTCAAAAATGCTTGAAGAGGCCCTGGCCTCCTGCGACGCCGTCGCGGCCCAACTGCAGCGCCTGGACCCGATGCTGGAAGAAGTCGCCGGCCGCCTGCGCCGCCAGCCGCCGCAAGTGGCGATGACCATCGCCCGCGGCAGCTCCGACCACGCCGCCAGTTACTTCGCCTACCTGGCCATGCAACACGTGGGCATTCCGGTGGCGTCGCTGCCGATGTCGGTGGTGACCCTGTTGCAGGCGCCGATGAAAGTCAGCGGCCAGGTAGCGTTTGGTTTCTCCCAATCGGGGCAGAGCCCGGACCTGGTCAACAGTCTGCGCTTGTTGCGCAAGCGTGGTGCCTTGAGCATCTCCCTGGTCAATGCCGAAGACTCACCGCTGGAAGCCGCCTGCGAGTTCCACGTGCCGCTGTGCGCCGGGCCGGAACTCAGCGTGGCCGCCACCAAGAGCTTTATCGCCACCCTCAGCGCCAGTGCACAGTTGATCGGCCACTGGAATCAAGAAGCCGACTTGCTGCAAGCCTGTCAGGCCTTGCCCGAGGGCCTGCGTGACGCCGCCAGACAGGATTGGCGCCTGGCCGTCGACGCCCTCAAAGGCAGCCAGCGCTTGATGGTGATCGGCCGTGGCGCCGGGTTTGCCATCGCCCAGGAAGCCGCGCTCAAGCTCAAGGAAACCTCGGCGATCCAGGCCGAAGCCTTCAGCAGCGCCGAAGTGCGCCACGGGCCGATGGCCTTGATCGACGAGAACTACCCCCTACTGGTGTTCGCCCCCCGCGGCGCCGAGCAGGCCGGCCTGCTGAGCCTGGCCGCCGATATGCGCCAACGCGGTGCTCGCGTGTTGCTGGCTGCGCCGGACGATATCGCCGAACGCGACCTGACGCTGAGCCGCGCCGAACACCCGAGCCTGGACCCGATCCTGGCTATCCAGAGCTTCTACGTGATGGCCGCAGGCCTTGCTGAGGCACGGGGCATGGACCCGGACCAGCCGCGCCACCTGAGCAAAGTCACCCGCACGCACTAAAGCGGCGTTTTCCTGATGAGTACCGTGCCCATGCCCAACAACAATAATCCATTGACCCTTAGCGCCCCCTTGAGTGGGCCGGTGCTGGCCCTGAACCGCGTCCCCGACGAAGTGTTCGCCAGCGGCGCCATGGGCGACGGTCTCGCTATCGACCCGTTGAACGACTGCCTGCACGCGCCCTGTGACGGCGTGATCATCCACGTCGCCCGCACCGGGCACGCCCTGACCATCCGCGCCGATAACGGTGCTGAGATGCTGATGCATGTGGGCATCGACACCGTGGAGCTCAATGGCGAAGGCTTTGCCTTGCTGGTGAAGGAAGGCGCACGGGTGAGCGAGGGTCAGCCGTTGGTGCAGTTTGATCTGGACCGCATTGCGCGCCAGTGCAAGAGCCTGGTGAGCTTGATCATCCTGACCAACAGTGAGCGCTTTGAGCTGACGCCCGTGGCGCTGAAGACGGTCAAGATCGGTGAGCCGTTGTTGCAGATTGCTGCGCGCACCACCGCCACCGCCCAAGCAGCTGTGGATAACTCCAGCTTCGAGGCCAGCGCCAGCGTACGCATTACCCATCGAGGCGGTTTGCATGCACGCCCTGCCGCCCTGATCCGCAAGACCGCCCAGGGTTTCAGCAGCCAGTCGCACCTGCACTTCGCTGATAAATCGGCGTCGTGCGACAGCCTGATTGGCTTGATGGGACTGGGCATCGGCGAAGGCGACGAAGTGCGGGTGAGTTGCCGTGGCCAAGACGCAGAGGCGGCGTTGCAAGGGCTGGTCGCGGCGCTATCCGTGGCGGTCAGCGAAGCCCATCACGCCCCGGTAGCCACTGCTGCGCCACGTCGCGCCAGTGTGGAAGCCGATGTGCTGCAAGGCGTGTGTGCAGCACCCGGCCTGGTGTGCGGGCCACTGTTCCGCCTGTCCGGCATCGAGCTGCCCGAAGACACCGGTAACCATAGCGCCGACGAACAACAGCAGCGCCTCGACACGGCACTGGAGCAGGTGCGTGACGAAATCCGCAGCACCCTCGAGCATGCCCGCCAACGCAAGAATGTCGAGGAAGAAGACATCTTCGCCGCTCACCTTGCACTGCTCGAAGACCCGGCGCTGCTGGAAGCGGCCACCGACGCCATCGCCCACGGCAGCGCTGCCACCCACGCCTGGCGTGATGCGATCCAGGCCCAGTGCGCCGTGCTGTTGGCGTTGGGCAAGCCGTTGTTTGCCGAGCGCGCCAACGATCTTCGCGACCTGCAACAACGCGTATTGCGGGCCTTGCTGGGTGAGGCCTGGCACTTTGAGTTACCCGCCGGATCGATTGTCAGCGCCCATGAACTGACCCCGTCAGACTTGCTGCAACTGAGTGAACAGCAGGCCGCCGGTATCTGCATGGCCGAAGGCGGCGCCACCTCCCACGTCGCGATACTTGCTCGGGGGAAAGGCTTACCCTGCGTGGTCGCCCTCGGTGCCGAGGTATTGGATGTGCCTCAGGGCCAGCGCGTGGTGCTGGACGCCATCAATGGCCGCCTGGAACTGGCCCCTACCGATGCGCGCCATGCTGAAGTGCACCAGATACGCGACGCGCAAAAACTGCGTCGCCAGCAGCAACAGGCCCAGGCGCAACAACCGGCACGCACCCGCGACGGTGTGAACATTGAAATCGCCGCCAATGTTGCCTCCAGCAGCGAGGCCCAAGTGGCGTTTGAAAACGGTGCCGATGGCGTCGGCCTTCTACGCACCGAATTCCTCTTCGTCGACCGCCGTACCGCGCCGGATGAGCAGGAACAGCGTCAGGCTTATCAGGCCGTATTGGATGCCATGGGCGACAAGTCGGTGATCATCCGCACCATCGACGTGGGCGGCGACAAGCAGCTCGACTATTTGCCGCTACCGATCGAGGCCAACCCGGTGTTGGGCCTGCGCGGCATTCGCATGGCCCAAGTGCGTCCGGAATTGCTCGACCAGCAACTGCGTGCCCTGCTGCAAGTCTCGCCGCTGGCGCGTTGTCGCATCCTGTTGCCGATGGTCAGCGAGGTGGATGAACTGCTGCAGATTCGCCAGCGCCTGGATGAACTGTGCGCCGAGTTGGGTTTGAGCCAGCGCCCCGAACTGGGGGTGATGATCGAAGTGCCCGCCGCTGCGCTGATGGCTGAACAGCTGGCCGAACATGCGGACTTTTTGTCCATCGGCACCAATGACCTGTCCCAGTACACCCTGGCCATGGACCGCGACCACGCAGGCTTGGCCGCGCGCGTCGATGCGCTGCACCCGGCCTTGCTGCGACTGATCGCGCACACCTGCGCCGGTGCGGCGAAGCACGGGCGTTGGGTCGGCGTGTGCGGTGCCCTGGCGTCGGACCCGCTGGCCACGCCGGTACTGGTCGGCCTGGGCGTCACCGAGCTGTCGGTAAGCCCGCCGCAGATCGGAGAGATCAAAGACCGCGTTCGCCATCTGGACGCGGCGCAATGCCGGCAGCTGAGCCAGGAACTGCTCAACCTGAGCAGCGCCAAGGCCGTTCGCCAAGCCTGTCAACACCACTGGCCGCTGAGCTGAAAACAACAAGAATAGGGAGACACGCCATGTACCAACACTTTATCGAAGGCCTGCAACGCCTGGGCCGCGCCTTGATGCTGCCGATCGCGATCCTGCCGATCGCCGGCCTGCTGCTGCGCCTGGGCGACACCGACTTGCTCAACATCGCGGTGATGCACGACGCCGGCCAGGCGATCTTCGCCAACCTGGCGCTGATCTTCGCCATCGGCATCGCCGTGGGTTTTGCCCGTGACAACAACGGCACTGCGGGCCTGGCCGGGGCGATTGGTTACCTGGTGATGATCTCCACGCTCAAGGTGATGGACACCACCATCAACATGGGCATGCTCGCCGGTATCGCCAGCGGCTTGATGGCCGGTGGGCTGTACAACCGCTTCAAGGACATCAAGTTGCCGGAATACCTGGCGTTCTTCGGTGGGCGGCGGTTTGTGCCGATTGTCACCGGGTTCAGCGCGGTGGGCCTGGGCGTGATTTTCGGCCTGATCTGGCCCCCGATCCAGCACGGCATCAACAGCTTCGGCGTGCTGTTGATGGAAAGCGGCAGCCTCGGTGCGTTCGTGTTTGGCGTGTTCAACCGCCTGCTGATCGTCACTGGCTTGCATCACATCCTCAACAATATGGCGTGGTTCGTGTTCGGCAGCTTCACCGACCCGGTAACCGGCGCGGTGGTCACGGGCGACCTGACCCGCTACTTTGCCGGCGACCCCAAAGGCGGCCAGTTCATGACCGGCATGTTCCCGGTGATGCTGTTCGGCTTGCCCGCGGCGTGTCTGGCGATGTACCGCAATGCTTTGCCTGAGCGGCGCAAAGTGATGGGCGGGATCTTCCTGTCGATGGCGCTGACCTCGTTCCTCACCGGGGTGACCGAGCCGATTGAATTTGCCTTCATGTTCCTGGCGCCCTTCCTGTACCTGATTCACGCGCTGCTCACCGGCCTGTCGATGGCGGTCACCGACCTGCTGAATATCCACCTGGGCTTTACCTTCTCCGGTGGGTTTATCGACATGGTGCTGGGCTGGGGCAAGTCCACCAATGGCTGGTTGGTGGTACCGGTAGGCCTGGCCTACTCGGTGATCTACTACACGGTGTTCAGCTACTGCATCCGCCGCTTCAACCTGAAGACGCCGGGCCGTGAAGACATCCAGGTGGTGCAGGCTGAAGCGATGAGCGATAACCAGCGTGCGACGGCTTATATCCAGGCGTTGGGTGGTGCTGAGAATCTGCTGAGTGTCGGTGCTTGTACCACGCGGCTGCGCCTGGACATGGTGGATCGCAACAAGGCGGTGGATGCAGAGTTGAAAGCGCTGGGTGCCATGGCTGTGGTGCGGCCGGGTAACGGCGGGAGTTTGCAGGTGGTGGTTGGGCCGATGGCCGATAGCATCGCTGATGAAATTCGCTTGGCGATGCCAGGGTTTGTTGCAGCAGCGCCTGTAGCGGTTGCACCTGTGGATAAGCCGGTGACGGTGAATGTGCAGGAGGCCGCGAAATGGCTGAATGCGCTGGGTGGCCGGGGGAATGTACGGCATCTGGAAGCGGTGGCGATGACCCGGCTGCGGGTGGAATTGGGGGATGATTCGCGGTTGTCTGAGGCTCAGCTCACTGCGCTCGGTTGCCAGGGTGTGAGTCAGCTTGAGAGCGGTGTTTGGCACCTGTTGATGGGTGACAAGGCGTCGGGGTTGGGTGAAGCGTTGGAGCGGTTGGTGACTCGCCGGATCAACGCCTGATTTCCCCTGTGGCGAGGGAGCTTGCTCCCGCTGGGCTGCGCAGCGGCCCCAAAAATCCTGGGAGCGCTTCGCACTCCAGCGGGAGCAAGCTCCCTCGCCACAGAGTGTGGTGTATTCAGTTACTGGTGGGTACTTCGTGTAGATCCAGTACTCGATCCACCATCAACTGAATACCCTCTACCATCCGATGAATCCCCAGCACCGCATCACGGTGCGGGCCGTCGATTTCAAAAGCCAGATTACCCGCCAGTGCCTGTACGGATGCCAGGTCTTGGGAGGCATTGGCGAGCAGGGTTTCGGTGTTCAGACTGGGTAGTACGGTGAAGATCTGGTCGGACGGTGAATCACCAGCTTGGCGGGACTCGGCTTGAGATGAGATTGAACCAGTTAGCAAGTTGTCGCTGATCATCATTAAACTCCATATGGAATAGGCTCCTAGTGACTTTTCAGGCTTGCAGTCCCGGTCACTGAATTGGCAGCGACTCGAGAAGGTTAGTTGTGCGAGTTCCGACGGACAACCTGAAAGGCTTGTCGGAAAGTTCTGAGGCGCTTGCGCCGACGCCATCGCAGGCAAGCCAGCTCCCACATGGGATTGATGTACGGTCTGACAACGGGGTCAAATGTGGGAGCTGGCTTGCCTGCGATTGGCACTTAAAACCAACAAAAAACCCGCTGACCAAACGGGCCCAGCGGGTTTCTTGTTTATACAGCCCACGAATCAAAAATCCGCCAACTGCCACACCTCATACGCCGGAGTCTCATACGGGTGACTGAGTTTCAAAGCAGCCACAGCGGCCACGATCAATTCATCTGCCACCACCAACTCAACCTTCCACTCTTCAACCACTTCAACCTGGCCCACCTGCCCGATAAACGGCTGACTACCGTCCAACGCGCGGAATTGGCCCTGGCCCAGCACTTGCCAGGCGCAGCTGTCGTAGTCGCCGATGCGCCCGCCGCCAGCGGTGAAGACGGCGGTTTTTACCGTCTCCACATGGCTGTCGGGCACGAAGAAGGCGAGCTTGTACACGGCCTTAGTTCACCCACACGCGAGCGTTGCGGAACATGCGCATCCAGGCGCCGTCTTCGCTCCACTCTTCCGGGCGCCACGAGTTTTGCACGGCGCGGAATACGCGTTCCGGGTGCGGCATCATGATGGTAACGCGACCGTCGCGGCTGGTAAGGCCGGTGATCCCGCGTGGCGAGCCGTTCGGGTTGGCCGGGTAGCTTTCGGTGACCTTGCCGTGGTTGTCGACGAAACGCAGGGCTACGGTGCCGGACAGGTCGGCTTCGAGCAGCGCTTCTTCGCTGCTGAATTCGGCGTGGCCCTCACCGTGGGCGATGGCGATTGGCATGCGCGAACCGGCCATGCCCTGCAGGAAGATCGAGTTGGACTCCTGCACCTGCACCATGGCGACACGGGCTTCGAACTGCTCGGAACGGTTACGCACAAAGTGCGGCCAGAACTCGCTGCCCGGGATCAGTTCGCTGAGGTTGGACATCATCTGGCAACCGTTGCACACACCCAGGGTGAAGCTGTCGTTGCGTTCGAAGAAGCCCTGGAACGCGTCGCGGGCACGGCTGTTGAACAGGGCCGACTTGGCCCAGCCTTCACCGGCACCCAGCACGTCGCCGTAGGAGAAACCACCGCAGGCAACCAGGCCTTTGAACTCGTTGAGGTCAACGCGACCGGCGAGGATGTCGCTCATGTGCACGTCGATCGCATTGAAGCCGGCGCGGTCGAACGCTGCTGCCATTTCCACCTGGCCGTTGACGCCCTGCTCACGCAGTACGGCAACCTGTGGGCGAATGCCCTTCTTGATGTAAGGCGCGGCGATGTCCTGGTTGACGTCGAAGCTGAGCATGGTGCTCAGGCCCGGGTTGTCTTCTTCCAGGATCACGTCGAACTCCTGCTCGGCGCAGTCGGCGTTGTCGCGCAGACGCTGGATCTGGTAGCTGGTCTCGGCCCACTGGCGTTGCAGCAAGCGGCGCTGACCGGTAAAGACCGTGTCGCCGTTGAAGGAGATATTGACTTCGCCGTTGTTGATCGGCTGGCCAATCACCGCCACGCACTCGGCCAGGCCAGCGGCGCTGAACTGCGCGAGCACGTCTGGGGTAGCGTCCTGACGCACCTGAATCACTGCACCCAACTCTTCGTTGAACAGGATGCCGTTGATTTCGGCAGCATCCTCGGCAACGCTGTCGAGCACGATGTTCAGGCCGCAGTGACCGGCGAAGGCCATTTCGACAACGCTGGTCAGCAAACCACCGTCGGAACGGTCGTGGTAAGCCAACAGGTGGCCGTCGGCGTTCAGGCCCTGGATCACGGCGAAGAAGGCCTTGAGGTCTTCGGCGTCGTCGACGTCCGGAGCCTGTTTGCCGAGCTTGCCGTGGGTTTGCGCCAGGATCGAGGCGCCCATGCGGTTCTGACCACGGCCCAGGTCGATCAGGATCAGGTCGGTGGTGCCCTTGTCCATGCGCAGTTGCGGGGTGAGGGTCTGGCGGATGTCAGTGACCGGCGCAAAACCGGTGACGATCAGCGACAGCGGCGACGTGACGCTCTTGTCGGTGCCGTCTTCGTTCCAACGGGTGGCCATGGACATGGAGTCCTTGCCCACCGGAATGGTGATACCCAGTTCCGGGCACAGCTCCATGCCGACGGCTTTAACCGTGTCGTACAGGCGTGCATCTTCACCCGGGTGACCGGCAGCGGACATCCAGTTGGCCGACAGCTTGATGTCGGACAGCTTGCCGATACGCGAGGCGGCGATGTTGGTGAGGGTTTCACCAATGGCCATGCGGCCCGACGCCGGTGCGTCCAGCAGGGCCAGCGGCGTGCGCTCGCCCATGGCCATGGCTTCACCGGTGTACACGTCGAAGCTGGTGGCGGTGACGGCAACGTCAGCGACCGGCACTTGCCATGGGCCAACCATTTGGTCACGGGCAACGAGGCCGGTGATGGTGCGGTCGCCGATGGTGATCAGGAAGCTTTTGCTCGCCACGGCCGGATGGTGCAGCACGCGTTCGATGCTGTTGGCCAGGTCCAGCGTGCTTGGGTCGAAATCATCGCCCAGTTCAGCTTCACGGTTGGCCGAACGGTGCATGCGCGGGGCCTTGCCCAGCAGCACTTCCAACGGCATGTCCACGGGGCTGTTGCCGAAGTGGCTGTCGGTGACGGTCAGTTGCGGCTCGGCAGTGGCTTCGCCGACCACGGCAAACGGGCAACGCTCGCGTTCGCAGATGGCCTGGAAGCGTGCGAAGTCTTCAGGACCGACGGCCAGTACGTAGCGTTCCTGGGATTCGTTACTCCAGATTTCGTGCGGGGCCATGCCCGGCTCGTCGTTTGGAATGTTGCGCAGCTCGAAACGGCCACCACGGTCGCCGTCGTTGACCAGTTCCGGGAAGGCGTTGGACAAACCGCCAGCGCCGACGTCGTGGATGAAGCTGATCGGGTTCTTGTCACCCAACTGCCAGCAACGGTCGATGACTTCCTGGCAACGGCGTTCCATCTCAGGGTTTTCGCGCTGTACGGAAGCAAAGTCCAGATCTGCCGAGCTGGTGCCGGTGGCCATGGAAGAGGCCGCGCCGCCGCCCAGGCCGATCAGCATCGCCGGGCCGCCGAGCACGATCAGCTTGGAGCCGACCAGAATCTCGCCTTTCTTGACGTGTTCTTCACGGATGTTGCCCATGCCGCCGGCCAACATGATCGGCTTGTGGTAGCCGCGCACTTCATCGCCACGCGGGGTGGTGATGGACTGCTCGAAGGTCCGGAAGTAGCCGGTGAGCGCTGGGCGCCCGAATTCGTTGTTGAACGCGGCGCCGCCCAGCGGGCCTTCGATCATGATGTCCAGCGCCGTGACGATGCGCTCAGGCTTGCCGTACGGCACTTCCCACGGCTGTTCGAAGCCCGGGATCTGCAGGTTGGACACGGTGAAACCGGTGAGGCCCGCCTTGGGCTTGGCACCACGGCCGGTGGCGCCTTCGTCACGGATTTCGCCGCCCGAACCGGTGGCTGCGCCCGGGAACGGGGCAATCGCGGTCGGGTGGTTGTGGGTTTCAACCTTCATAAGGATGTGCACCGGCTCCTGCACCGCGCCGTACTGGCGGGTTTCCGGGTCCGGGAAGAAGCGGCCGGCGACGGAGCCGACGATCACCGAGGCGTTGTCCTTATAAGCCGACAAAACGCCTTCGCTGTGCATCACGTAGGTGTTCTTGATCATGCCGAACAGGCTTTTTTCCTGGCTTTGGCCGTCGATGTCCCAACTGGCGTTGAAGATCTTGTGACGGCAGTGCTCGGAGTTGGCCTGGGCGAACATCATCAGTTCGATGTCGTGGGGGTTGCGCTTCAAGCCGGTGAAGGCGTTGACCAGATAGTCGATCTCGTCTTCGGCCAGGGCCAGGCCCAGCTCGGTGTTGGCCTTCTCGAGGGCGGCGCGGCCACCGCCCAGCACGTCAATCGCGGTGAGCGGCTTGGGTTCGGCGTGGCTGAACAGGCCGGCAGCCTGTTCCAGCTGGCTGACGATGATCTGGGTCATGCGGTCGTGCAGGCTGCTGGCGATCAGCTCGGCCTCGGCGTCGCTGAACTGGCCGGCGACGTAGAAGGCGATCCCACGCTCCAGGCGCTGGATTTTATCCAGGCCGCAGTTGCGGGCGATGTCGCTGGCCTTGCTCGACCAGGGCGAGATGGTGCCGAACCGTGGCAGAACCAGGAACAAGCGGCCAGTCGGCTCTTGAACGGGAACGCTTGGGCCGTACTTCAGAAGGCGTGCCAGCACTTGCTGTTCGTCGGCGGTCAAGACGCCGGTTACGTCGGCGAAGTGAGCAAATTCAGCGTACAGGCCTGTAACAGCTGGAACCTTCTGGCTCAGTTGCTCAAGGAGTTTGCTGTGGCGAAAGGCAGAAAGGGCAGGAGCGCCGCGCAGGATCAACATCTTCGGGACAGCCTCGGGAAGGGGTGTGCTTTGAGGCCGTGCATTCTAGCGTAAACCTTCGCCAACGGCACCCGAAACGCTACCGGTGGCCGCCGCCGAACGTCAGTTGGCACGCTTTGCCTGCGATCACGGCGTTATCCAGGGCATTCGGCGCAGTTATTTTAACCGTCACAATCGCTCGCCAAGCCCCGTTTCTGCGGGCTGCAGCACAGTTTTACGCTGGCTAGCAGACAAGTGCGCCGCTGTCGAGATATGGCGCCGTGAGCCGTTTGCGTATACTGCGCAGATGTTCTTCCCAACTGTTTCGCGCCTGCGATGCGCCAAATGGCTCATCGCCACCTTGCTCTTCCTGATGCTCAGTGCCTGTGTTGATAAACCCAGCACACTGGAGCGAATCAAGGAGGATGGCGTATTGCGGGTGGTCACTCGCAACAGTCCCGCTACGTATTTCCAGGATCGCAACGGTGAAACCGGCTTCGAATACGAACTGGTCAAGCGCTTTGCCGACGACCTGGGGGTGAAGCTGGAAATCGAGACGGCCGACAACCTCGACGACCTGTTCAGCCGGCTGGGCAAACCCAACGGCCCGGTACTCGCCGCCGCCGGCCTGGTGAGCAGCGACCAGCGCCAGCAGCAGGTGCGCTTCTCTCACCCGTACCTTGAAGTCACCCCACAGATTATCTACCGCAACGGCCAATCGCGCCCCACCAACGCCGCCGACCTGGTGGGCAAGAAGATCATGGTGCTCAAGGGCAGCACCCACGCCGAGCAACTGGCGGCGCTGAAAAAACAGAACCCGGCGATTGAGTACGAAGAATCCGACGCGGTGGAAGTGGTGGATTTGCTGCGCATGGTCGACGAAGGGCAAATCGACCTGACCCTGGTGGACTCCAACGAAGTGGCCATGAACCAGGTGTACTTCCCCAACGTGCGCGTGGCCTTCGACCTCGGCAATGCCAGCAATCAAAGCTGGGCCGTAGCAGCAGGCGACGACAACAGCCTGCTCAACGAGATCAACAGTTACCTGGACAAGGTCGAGAAGAATGGCACCCTGCAACGCCTGAAGGACCGCTACTACGGGCACGTCGATGTCCTCGGCTATGTCGGCGCCTACACCTTTGCCCAGCACTTGCAACAACGCCTGCCCAAGTACGAGAAGCACTTTCGCGCCTATGCCAAGGCCGAGAAAGTCGATTGGCGGTTACTGGCAGCCATCGGCTACCAGGAATCGCTGTGGCAACCGACGGTCACCTCCAAGACCGGCGTGCGCGGCCTGATGATGCTGACCCAGAACACCGCGCAAGCCATGGGCGTGTCCAACCGCCTGGACCCCAAGCAGAGCATCATGGGCGGCGCCAAGTACCTGGCCAGAATCAAGGATGAGCTGGACGACAAGATCGCCGAGCCCGACCGCACCTGGTTCGCCCTCGCTGCCTATAACGTGGGCACCGGCCACCTGGACGACGCGCGCCTCCTGGCGAAGAAAGAAGGCCTGAACCCGAACAAGTGGCTGGACGTGAAGAAGATGTTGCCACGCCTGTCGCAGAAGCAGTGGTACAGCAAGACCCGCTACGGCTACGCCCGCGGCGGCGAGCCGGTGCATTTTGTGGCGAACATCCGACGTTACTACGACATCCTCACCTGGGTGACCCAACCGCAGTTGGAGGGTAACCAGGTGGTGGAAGGCAACCTGCATGTGCCGGGCGTGGACAAGACCAAGCCACCGCAAGACAGCCCACAACTCTGATCACGACAGCCCGCACACTGCAAATCCCTGTGGGAGCCGGGCTTGCCCGCGATGGCGGCCTGACAGTCGAGGTATTCGGCGCCTGACACACCGCTATCGCGGGCAAGCCCGGCTCCCACATCTGATCATCGTCGCCTTATAGGCCGGTGAGCAGATGAACCACGCCGCCCGGC
This sequence comes from Pseudomonas sp. Pse35, assembly GCF_024519715.1. Lineage (NCBI taxonomy): Bacteria > Pseudomonadati > Pseudomonadota > Gammaproteobacteria > Pseudomonadales > Pseudomonadaceae > Pseudomonas > Pseudomonas sp. Pse35. The sequence goes on from NZ_JALJRP010000039.1 coordinate 48,323, forward strand.
AGTACCATCACTGCGGGTATACCGGCAGCCTTCAACGCCGACTCATCCAACCCACCCACCTCCTTCAATTGCACGCGCACCCGCGTGAGTGCCACGCGCTGCTGTGACGTGACATTGCCCTCCCCGCCCAATGCACTCACCACATCGGCCGACAACAGGCTCGGCGTCGTCGGTGCGACCGTCTCGGCCACCAAATCAGGCGTCAGGGCTTTCCAGAACGCCCGCTGCAATTTCTCGAACATGCTCAGTGCTCCACGACAGGTGAGGTTTCAACGGTGGCCGCGTGGTACAGGCGCAGGGCCTCGCGCACTTGATCGGCTTCTTCCAGGCCCAGCACTTGGCGGGCAATGATCTGGCAGTCGTGCAGGTCCAGTTCGCGCACGGTGGCCTTGATGGTGGGGATCAGCGGCACGCTGACCGACAGCTCATCCACACCCAGGCCGATCAACGCCGGCACAGCAAGGGTTTCGGACGCCAGCGCACCACATACGCCCACCCACTTGCCATGGGCATGGGCCGCCTTGACGGTGATGTCGATCAGGCGCAGGACGGCCGGGTGAAAACTGTCGGCCTGGCTGGCCAGGCGCGGATGGTCGCGGTCCATGGCCAGGGTGTACTGGGTCAGGTCGTTGGTGCCGATGGAGAAGAAATCCACATGGGGCGCAAACACATCCGCCATCAGCGCTGCGCTGGGGACTTCGATCATGATGCCCAGCTTTGGTAACTCGGCCAGCCCGAGGGCCAGCGCCTCTTCTTCGAGCATCTTGCGCGCCAGATGCAGCTCCGACAGCAGGCTGACCATCGGCAACATGATATGCAGCCGCGCCAAGCCTGCACTGGCAAGAATCGCACGCAACTGTTCACGCAGCAGTTCGGGGCGTTCCAGGCACAGGCGGATACCGCGCAGGCCAAGGAATGGGTTGGTCTCGCTTTCCATCGGCACATAGGCCAAGGGTTTATCGCCGCCCACATCCAGGGTACGTACCACCAGATTACGCTCGGGGCCGAGGGCGCGGGCGATGGCGCTGTAGGTGTCGGCCTGCTCCTCTGCGCTCGGGGCACGGTTGCGTTCCAGGTAGAGGAACTCCGAACGCAGCAGACCCACGCCTTCAGCGCCCAGGGTCAGTGACTGTTCCACTTCCTGCAATGAGGCGACGTTGGCTGTGACCTCGACGTGGTGACCGTCGCGGGTGACCGCCGCCTGTGAGGCCTGTGCCACTTCACGCTGCAGCCGTAGCTTTTGCTGTTGACGAACCGCCTGCAGTTGCTCGATTTCAGCCAGGTTCGGCTCCAGTTGCAGCTCGCCTTTGTCGGCGTTGAGCAGTACCCGCTTGCCGTTGGCCAAGGCCAATACTTGACTGGGTACGCCGCAAAGGGATGGCAGGCCGAGGGCCCGGGCGAGGATGGCCACGTGGCTGGTAGCGCCACCGGCGACCGTGACGAAGCCCAGCACTTTGCTGGTATCCAGGCCGGCGGTTTGTGAGGGGGTCAATTGTTCGGCGACCAGAATGGCGCACTCCGGCAGCTCCATGGAACGCTCCGGCCCCCCCAGGATCAACTTGAGCACGCGCTGGCCGACGTCGGCCAAATCCGCCGCACGCTCAGCCAGCAGCGTTTTACCCAAGCCTTCGAAGAGCCTGGCGGTCGCCACCGTGGCCGTATTCCAGGCAAAGGCCGCGCTCTTGCCTTCGGCCAGCAGGCTATGGGCTTGTTCAAGCAGGGTCGGGTCTTCGAGCAGTTCCTGGTGGGCGCGGAAGATCTCGGCCTGGGCACTGCCGGCCGCCTTGGCCTGCAACGCTTGCAGCGCCTCGTTTGCCGCCCGCAGACCACGGGCCAATGCGGTACGTTCGAAGGTTTCTCCGGCACCGGCTTCGGGAATCTCAAGCGCCGGTTCAGCCACTTGGACAACCTGGCCAAACGCCGAGCCCGGCGACGCGCAGACGCCTCGCAACACGGACGCAGAAGACGCAGGCGTGGCGGGCTCGTTGATCGCCTCGACCGCTACCGGCAGCGTCTCGCCACAGCCGTCGAGCAGCAACGCCACCAGCGCCTGGATTGCCGCCTCGGCATCTTCCCCCGCCGCGCTCACTTGCACGCTGTCGCCCTGGGAGGTCTGCAGCGCCATGATCGCCACAAGCGACTTGGCATTGGCGCTCAGGGTTTGCTTGTGCAGGAAAATGCTGGAACTGAACCCCTTCGCCGCCTGGGCAAACACCGCCGCAGGGCGGGCGTGCAGGCCGCTGGCATTGGGCAATGTCACTGGCTTGGAAAACAGCGCATTGCCCTCTTCCTCGTCCACCTCAGCGGGCATCGGCCGCGGTGAGACCTGCACCAGAGGCTGGCCGGACTCCACCAGCGCCTGACCGGCCACCAATGGCACAAACGGCTCGCCGCTCACAATGAGCATCAAGGTCAGCAGGCTACGTGCATTGAGCGCCACATAATCGGCATCGAACTCGATCAGCGGCTGCCCGGCCTCCACCCGCTGGCCCTCCTCGACCAGCCGGGTGAAGCCCTGGCCTGCCAGGTTCACGGTGTCCAGGCCAATATGCAGCAGCACCTGCACTCCGTTATCGGCGGTGACACTGACGGCGTGTCCGCTGTCCTGAATATTGCTGATCACCCCGGCCAACGGCGCGCAGAGGGTCTGCGAGGTGGGGTCGATGCACAGGCCATCGCCAATCACGCGGCCGGAAAATACCGGGTCGGGGACCTGATCCAGCGCCAGCAAACCCCCGGACAAGGGTGCCAGCAGTTCCAGGGGTTGAGATGTGGTCATGACTTCACCTGTTTGTGTTGTTCTTTAAAAATCATTGAGCCGATGCAAGGTTGAGGATGGCGAAGATCAAAGGTGGGAGCGGGCTTGCTGTGGCGAGCAAGCTTGCTTGCGCTGGGGTGCGAAGCGC